>RPPD01000547.1 GCA_003818675.1 Spirochaetaceae bacterium | reverse complement strand
CAGAAGAGCGAAGTTTCGAATGTTTACTATAACAAGGCCAAGGCAGGAATCCAGTCAGAGATTTATTGTCCGGTACTTTATCACGAATACGCTGTGGGATACATCTATGTCATAAACAAGAAGACCCACAAACCGCTTGACGAGGAGTTTTTACAGTATGTCATTACCTTCGCCAAGGTGTTGAGTTATTCACTGGAGATAAACGGTTATTACAAGCAGTATAAAAAAAACATGGTGGAATACAAAATGCCCGTAATAGACATCTCGGCATCGGGACTGCTTTTTGCCACGAGAATACCAGATCTGAATGAAAAAATAAAATCATTTCTGGATTTTGATATAACCATCAAGTTCATGGGCAAGACTGTGATTGCTGGTTCACGAGTAATGAGAAAATTTAATGATACCCAGTATTTTTATTTTGCCGCACAGTTTTTAAAGATATCCGAGGATCAATTCAATGCCCTGTTCGAATATCTATACGGCAAATCGTTTAGTGAAAAGGATGAAATGAATTGGGAGGGTGGAATTCCCCCGCCGCCATTGTGATAACCAGGAACTTGTTCCGCAGCCGCATATATTACAATAATTAACTTGACCAAAAAAAGCCCTCATCCGGATGGATAAGGGCTGCAATAATACTTGCTAATCAATCAAAGGCTGCTCATGTCCAGGCCGATCTTCTTCCTGGGGAAGGTTTTAAGCACTGCAACAGAGTTCTTTTTGGTGTTGTAGACAACTCCTCCGTTCCAGTATTCAACCGCTGCAAACATGGCATTTCCGGAATCGTGTTCATCGCTTTTCTTCGTCTTGAAGGAGATGTAACTTTCCATCTCGTCAAAATTCTGGTTGACGAAGCATTCAACGCGTTTCTTGTTAAACTCGTTCCACTTTTCAAGGTCTTTAAAACCATCGCCCTCGTCTTCAACGATGAGATGCGCTTTGTCTACGCTGAAATAATACCAGACTTTGACCTTTTTTTTGGGATCGCAGCGGTTTCCGTGTTTGACCGCGTTCTTGATGATCTCCGATATCTGCTGTTCCAGCAGGTTTATCTCCTTAATCTCGGATGGAGCCTTCTGGACTACAAGCAGGGTATAATAGCGGATTTGGCGGAAATCGCTGTCAAATTCTTTATAGAACATACCAGTTTTATCAAATAACTTGCTGTCTTCGTTTACGTCAAGAAGTTTAATCTCGCTCATCAGTAATCCTCCGTCTCTACTGTTCTATCTTGCCGATAGCTTCTTCAATGCTGTTGGAAATGGGGAAGTAACCCATCAGTTTGGTGAGTTCGATTACTTTTTTGACTGATCCATGAATGTTGGAAATCTGCAACTTCATGTTCAGTTTTTTGATATGCGAGCAGATGAAGATCAACGCGCCTATCCCGCTTGAATCAATGTAGTCCACGTTTTCAAGATTTATGATGAAAAGATTGATCTTCTTTTCAATCATCTTGAGAACGAGTTCCTTCAGCTTGTATGAGTTGTAGAGATCCATTTCACCGTTTACGTCAATTATGTAGGTGGATGAGAATTTGCGTACCTTTAGTTCCATCGCTTCGTCCTTCTCCTTTCGGTCAGTTGACTTTCATGAGCATCAGTGTCTGATCATCATGCTGGGGCGCATTACCGACATGCGTCCGCAGATCAGTTTTTATTTTTTCAATAAGCGTGTCCGGAGCAAGCGAGCTGTTTTCAAATACAAGTTTGGTGAACCTCTCATAGGTGTACTGCTGCCCAGCCGGATTCATGGCCTCTATAATACCGTCAGTATAGACAACAACAAGATCTCCCGATTCCAGCTTGAAGCGCTTCTGGCCGTATTTAGCCGTGCGCTCTACACCTATTGGAAGACCTTCCGTGTCAACTACTTCAATACTACCAGTTTTCTTGCGAAAGATCAACAGTGGATGGTGCGCTGCGTTTGAATAAACCACCTCGCGTGTGTTCTCGTCATATGTGAGGAAGCTCAGGGTGGCAAACCGGTCTATGTCTATCTTTCCCGTAATACCACGGTTGATCCACGTTACGACATTGGCGGCATCCTTTTCCGCAGATGTGATCAGGTGGAGGATGGAGCGGATCATGACCATGATCAGCGCCGCAGGAACTCCCTTGCCTGCGACGTCGCAGATAACCATGCCAATGCGGTTGTTCTTGAACTGGAGAACGTCAT
>RPPD01000546.1 GCA_003818675.1 Spirochaetaceae bacterium | reverse complement strand
TGTCAGCATCCTCGGCCGCATAGTCTGCTGCCTGCTGCAGGTCCACGTGGGAGAGATTCCACAGGCTGCCCTTTTCCACAACATCCTCATAATGGATGGTTTTGTGTGACAAATATTTCTCCGCAAGATCATCAAGGTTGAAGGTGCTCTGTGCATCCGTGTCCAGAAGCCATGCCGCCACCATCGTATCAAAGAGACGCGTCTTGATGGTCAGACCTGCATGATGCAGCACCTTGTAGTCATACTTTATGTTCTGGCCAACAAGCAGCAGCTTCGGGTTTTCCAAAAGCGGTCTTATGCCGGCAAGAATCACGTCAAGTGGAAGGCAGTTTGTGCCCGATGACTGGATTGGAATATACCAGGCCTTTCCAGGTTCAAGCGCAATTGACATGCCAACGAGTTCCGCCTGCATGCTGTCCAGGCTGTCTGTCTCTGTGTCAAAGGCAAAGATACCAGCGGCAGTGGCTTCTTTTATTATCTTGTGCAACTTTTCTTCAGAGAGAATTGACTCAAAGGTTCCGGGTCTGGTTGAAGTCAGCGCGCTGCCCCCGGGTGTTGAAACTGTGCCACCACTTGAAACGGTTTCAACTGTAGCATCATCAGTATCAGCCTTTCCTTTGCTGTCTTTTTCTTTGGTCGCTTGTGTGCCGGAAGCCGGCGTGTATCCTCCAAGCGACTGCACGATGGATTTCATGCCCTGCTGTACAAACATGGGCAGCGCGGATTTTGTGTCCAGTTTGAGCTGGAATGATGAGGGCTCGCAAGAACAGGGCACGGCATTATCCAATGTAGCCAGCCTGCGTGAGAGAAATGCGTTTTCCTTTCCCGCCAGCAGTTTGTCGTGAACGGCACCCTTGACGGACTCAATCTTTTCATAGATGCCTTCGAGGGTTTTATACTCTGAAAGAAGTTTTACTGCTGTTTTGGGTCCTACACCCATGACACCCGGAATGTTATCCGACTGGTCGCCTGTGAGCGCCAGATAATCTACCATCTGTTCAGGCCAAATGCCGATAGATTCATGCACATTTTCGCGCGACCATTCCTCGCCTGAGAGTTCCTGATTTTTGCCGCGGAGCACGGAGACATTCTCGTTTACAAGCTGGAGTATGTCCTTGTCACGGGAGAGAATTGTACAGCGGAAACCTGCTTTTGGGCAGGCCACAGCGAGGGTTGCAGCGAGGTCGTCAGCTTCAAAACCGTTTACCCGCAGCATCGCCACGCCAAGCTTTTCCAGGATGCTCTCGATCACATCTATCTGGTCGTAAAGGTCCTGTGGTGTTTCCTCACGGTGGGCTTTGTATTCAGGGTATTCCAGATGGCGGAATGTAGGCGTTTTTGAATCCAGGACAACTATGCAGTGTTCAGGTTTTTTAGTGCGTACAAACTCGAAGAGCGTCCTGAAAAAACCAAAGACCGCCTGAGAGTTCTGTCCCATGGGATTAAGCAGGGGTCGATTTATAAAAGCAAAGTACGATTGGTAGATGATTCCATACCCGTCAATTACATAAAGGGTTTTGTTCATGATTTTATGTCTATGTAGCGCGGTTCGTCCGAAAAGGAGGTGGGGAACCGCTTCCTTTCCTGAATACTTTTTCTTACCAAAAGCATTTCATTTTTTAAAAGCGACATTTCTGCTGCAAGCCGTTCCCTGTTTTTTTCCTGCAACTCCAGGGCTTTTTCCTTCAATGTCTGAATATCGTTTTCAATCTGCGATAATGATAACTGTAGATCGAGTTTTTCTGCAATAGTGCTGGTGGCGATAGAAGCGCTTGCACTGTCAGAAGCATCAGGATTACCCGGATTTACAGGGATTTCTGACAAAAGCTTTCTGTAGGATTTGATTGTTTTCCAGGTGGATGTAAACTTTTCAGAATAAGCCCGGTCTATTGCTGTATATTCATTGATTTTTTCCTCATCATGGGAAGCGATGGCGTTTTCCATGGATTGAAGAACCAGGCAGTATCCTTCAAGGTTTTTTTTCTGCGAGAGGAGAAGCGACGAAATCTCGGCAAGAAGTGCCTCTTCCTGTTTGGATCCGGTCATTTTTTGTTTCCTGGAACCTGAAAACGGTTCAGCCCGCGATGTTGATACTGGAACTTGGAACAACCTTGCCATTCTCAGGCTGGGCTTTCTGTGCAGCCTCAGCCCATGCTGAGCGCAGGTCTGTCAGGTGGGATTT
>RPPD01000545.1 GCA_003818675.1 Spirochaetaceae bacterium | reverse complement strand
GGCTTGGCTATGTTGGAACCGATAATGCAGACTATTGCCTCATGTCTGATTGTGATATTTTCATATTTTTTGTTCAGCTCTTCCAGGAGTTCTTCCTTTTTATCCTTTTCCCAGATGACCATTGTTATGCTGTTGGCATTGGTGGCTTTCATTATATAGCTGACGCGATATTGGTGGAAAAGCTGCATGACATGCATGTCAAAGCCGGATTCGCCGACCATGGAAGAGTCGTGGATCTCTATGGTTACGACTTTCTTTGAACCTGCTATGATCTCGACCTTGGATTCTTTGCCGATATATGCCTTGGATATGAGTGTACCAGGATGTTCTGGTTCAAAGGTGCTTTTTATGCGAAGGTTGATATTAAAGCGCTCCAGCGGTTTTGAAGCTTTTGGGTGGATGGCTTCCATTCCTACGTCGGCGAGCTGGTCAGCGACGTCATAGTTTGTAAATCCGACAGGAACAGCCTTTTCAATACCAACAATTCCGGGATCTGCCGAGCAGAGGTGAAATTCTTTGTGAATGACAGCCTCGTCCGCCTTGACCACTACGGCGATTTTGGAAAAAGTGACCTCGGAATATCCGCGGTCAAACTCGCGCATGATGCCCTCGGTCCCCTTTGTATATCCCGTTGCTATGACTATGGTTTTGGAAAAGTCTATTGAAGAAAAGGCCTTCTTGATGCGGTCGTCAATGGTGAGGTATTCCGAGTCATGGAAACCACTCAAGTCCACAAGCATGGCCTTTATACCATTGTTGTTTAATATGTTCACCGAGTTCCAGGCTGCATGTGCCTCCCCGATTGAAGCCAATAGCTCGCGGGCTGCGAAGAAAATATTGGACTTGTCCACATATCCGCTCGCGATTACATCAGTCATGCTCTCCAGGTAATCTTTTGTCTTTTTGATTCTTTCCAGGATGAACGTTTCCGCTGCTTTCTGGTCAAGCTTGATATCCGCGAAAGACTGGTTAATCTCTATGAGTTTTTTTCCCAAATCATCCAGTGCCTGGGTGTAGGATTGGTTGGCTATGAACCTGGTGTAAATTCCAGGTTCCCCGGTTTTCTTGTGTTCAAGAAGCCAGTTGGTCACATCATTATAGGCTGAAACGACAAATATTCTGTTTTTGGGAGCCTTTCCGCCAATGTATATGATGTTTTTCAGAACTTCGTGGAATTTTGACATTGAAGAGCCGCCGATTTTTTCAACCGTGAGCATGGGTATTCCTTTCAAATATTCATATGAGAATTCAATTTTTATTCTATTTAAAACCACACGTCAAGGCCAGGTATCTTGCCACTTGTCCTTCTATTTGTATAATGGATTCAAAGAAAGGATCTCTACAGGTGAAAAAACCAGTGAATTACGACAAGTTAAAAAATATCAATATCGCCTATATCGGCGGAGGGTCTGTTAACTGGGCGTATAATTTTATGCATGATCTCGCCTGTAACGGGGTGATAGAGGGCACTGTCCGATTATTTGACATAGACAAACAGGCCGCCAAACGGAACGAAAAGTATGGAAGCCTCGTATCAAACCATCCTGATGCAAAATCCAAATGGATATATAAAAGTGTACTGACCCTGGAGGAGGCGCTTACCGGGGCGGATTTTGTAATCATTTCCATTTTGCCTGGTTCATTCCGTGAAATGGAAATTGATGTCCATTTACCCGAGAAATACGGGATTCTCCAACCAGTGGGTGATACAGTGGGGCCTGGCGGTATTATGAGGGCTCTCCGTTGTATTTCCGCATATCGCACATTTGCTGATGGTATCAAAAAATATTCGCCTGATGCATGGGTAATTAATTATACAAATCCCATGGCGATCTGTCTCAGGACTCTGTACACTGTTTTCCCTGGAATCAAGGCATTCGGCTGCTGCCATGAAGTATTCGGTACACAAAAGCTTTTTGCCAGAGTTGCAGAATTACATCTGGGCATCAAGGAAATCCCCAGGGAAGAAATTATTACAAATGTACTTGGTATAAACCATTTTACCTGGATAGACAAAGCCAGCTACAAGACCCTTGATCTATTTCCTGTCTACAGGGTTTTTTCGGAAAAATATCTTGAATCAGGGTATGAGGGGCTCGCACCATGGAAGGAGAGCATCTTCAACAGCGCCAATATGGTGAAATTCGACCTGTTTCTCAAGTATGGCATAGCCGCCGCTGCAGGTGATCG
>RPPD01000544.1 GCA_003818675.1 Spirochaetaceae bacterium | reverse complement strand
TCTTATGGGCAGTACGGCGGAAAAGATCCGGACAGAGTTTGACTCATTTTCACAAACCCTTGCAGCGGAACGTATTGCCGAGCGCAAGCGGGCTGATGCGGAGCTTTCAGCTCTGCGCGGTGAAATTGAAAGCATAGGCGCGGGTGTAACCGAGCTTAAAACTACCGCTTATGAAAATGTATCTGCCAAGCTAAAGCTTCTTGAGGACGATTTCTTCGGCGAACTTGCACAAAGGCGCGATGCGCTTGATAAAAAAGTTGCCGAATGGCAGGAAGAAAACGCATCGCGTCTTGATACCATCACGGAAACCTCGCAGGGCAACATACAGAAACTCGGAGAACAGTTCCAGAAGGTGCAGCAGAAGGAAATATCGTTTCTCCGCAAGGAAGTTGAAAAGGATGTGCGGGAAATTGAAGAGCGCGTAAAAATATTCACGCAATCTGTCAATGAAAACGTGGCGGAGAAAAAGGAAGTTCTTGCAGGCCTGCGGGACCAGATGGAAGAAATAGACCGCTACCAGAAGAACTTTGTCGCCCAGACAAAGATTTTTGAGCGCGCAGACACCTTGAAGCTCTCCCTGGAATCGGACATCACGCAGATGAAAAAAGACATGGCAAAACTGGATGCCTACCGCAAAGAAATGGACGAGTTTGCCAGGGAATACTTCCAGACCAAGAAATTGGTAGAGGACGTCGTGGGCAAAATGAGGGATTTTGTCACGGAGAAGAAGCGTATAGACATGATCGAGGGAGACTATCACAAGCTCATGGACATCTCCATCTCGCTGGACGAGAAACTGGAAGCTGTAACCGCTCAGCACGATCTGGTGCAGGATATGGAACTCAAGCTGCGTGAATTAGCCGGGCTTGAACAGGACGTAGAGGAACGCTTCAACCGCCTTGAGGGCAGGAAGAAGATCATAGATACCACGACGCAGTCGGTGGACAAGAACTTCACCCAGCTGTCCGGCCTGGAAAAACTCCTTAAGTCATTTGAGCGCGACTTAAAGATTATTCCAAAGACCGTGGCAGAAGTGAAAAAGGATGTTGAACTGATAGCCTCAGGCAAAGAGAAGACAGACAAGGTCATCAGCAAGATAGAGAAGCTTGACGACATGATCGCTGATATTGAGGAACGGGCAGAGAAGATGAACGTTGCCCGCGACTGGCTCGCACGCGCGGAAACCAGGTTTGAAAAGGTTAACAAAGAAGCATCCGAGCAGTTAAGACTTCTTGAGACCATTCTCAAGGAAGAACGCACTGCGGGCAAAAAGGAAAAGGGTGCGCCGTCGGGAGACACCCGCCAGACAGTAACCAAACTTGCGCGTCAGAGCTGGTCTGTGGAGGAGATCGCTCGCGCGACCAAGCTTTCACGCGGCGAAGTTGAACTCATACTGGAACTGGTCAGCGACAAGGTGAGATAAGAAAACAGGGGGTATGGAGTTTCTGCAACATGCCCTTTATTGGTCCTTGATTTTATTTTGCAGGCAAAAGAGAAGCGGTATAATTGAGGACGCTTGTATTATTAAAAAGGTGAACAACAGGAAAACAGCAACAATCTCCGGCATTATTTCTATTCCAAGAAAAGCAGGATCAGGAATTGGCGTTCCTGTTGTGGAAAATAGAAGGGTAATCAGGGAATTACCCGCCAGGCAGAATACAAGCAAGACCAGACACCAGATCAGGAATCCCAGTACACAGGAAAATCCCTGTGTCAAGAAAATGCGGCGGTAAAGCCGGCCAGGTCCTGAGGCGCCACAGTCGAATGAAGGTAAAAATGCGAAATTCGCAAAAAAAACAATAAGCAGAAGGATGATAAAAAAGGTCCACATGGCAGCGTTCATTTCATTCAAAAGGACTGCGAAAGTATCCCATGGCAAGCCGAAACCTTCAATGTGTGATGCATTCCCGGAAATAATGGGGAGTTTTTCAATGCTTGCAAACTGCGAAATCTGGGCAGTAAGTATTTCCCTCTGTGCGGGATTCCTGTCTGTCATATAAACCAGCAGGTGTGTTGCCGGCAGGGATGCAGCAGCGATTGCCTGTTCTGCAGCAGTCGTGTTTAAAATGGAAAAGAGAGCGGGTAGATCGAGGGGCTGTCCCTTCCCGAGGGGCACAATGAAACCGTTTTTTTGGACAGAAAACCCACTTTTTATGATTGTCTGGCCAAAAAATGCGGGTTGCCAGAGTCCCGTGATCTTGCTGA
>RPPD01000543.1 GCA_003818675.1 Spirochaetaceae bacterium | reverse complement strand
CTTTCAGGAGTTTTTTATCGCCGGATGCCGCGATCTGCTTCAGGATCAGTGTCTTTGAATAAATGAAACTCAATGCCTGCAGAATATTTTCATAGTCACGCTGCCAGATCTTTCGTCCACGCCGCATTATTTTTTTGAAGACGCTGTACTTTTCCTCCTTTGCCAAAACCAGTCCCATGACTGTGCACTCTATCCCGGAAAGAAGCCCGGCCATGGTGGCAAGGTCGGCCATGGCCCCGGAGAAACACTTGAGCGAAAGCACTTCGATCACTTCCATATACCGGTCCAGTTCAAGATAGAGCATTTTCAATGTGGTGATATCCGAAATCCTGTACTGCTGCCATTTCTTCAGGATATCGAGGATGGAGTCCGCTCCATGGATCACCGATTTGACGGTTTCAGATACGGGGTTAATTGCGTCAAGCGGGGTCATTTTTTCTTCCTCTCGGTGAATCAGGTTTTAGAGTAAAAGCGTTTCTCCGATTGTATCAGAAAAGACCGCGACCGGTAAGCAGGTGTGAATAAAATATCACGAGTATCGAAGCGATATGCTCTCGAACTCATCCTCCGTTTTCAAAAAACAATCAAGAATGTCGGGATCAAAAAATGATCCGGAACCTTTGCTCATGATATCGACGGCCGTTTCATGTGCCACGGCTTTCTTGTAGCGCCGCTTGGTCCGCAGTCCGTCGTAGGTATCGGCTATGGTCACGATTCTGGCTTCAATCGGAATGGCCTTTCCCCGAAGACCATGGACATACCCGCTGCCGTCCCAGCGCTCATGGTGGTATAGAACGATATTCGTCACCACCGGATCTATCCCGGGATTCGCGAGCATGCGCGCGCCGATGACTACATGCTCGTGCATTTTTTCGATCTCGCCTTTCCGGTATAAATCCTTTTTTTTCAATATTTTATCGGGGATACCGACTTTCCCCACATCATGCAAAGGGGAATACAAGGTTATTTTTTTCACGATTTCCGCGGGTAATTCCATTTTTTGTGCGAGAAGTGCGGAGAATTCGCTTATCCGGATGATGTGATTATGCGTTTCCGTATCATGAAACAGGTTGGCGTTTTCAAGCGCGTTCACCAGCGCCTGGGTCAGTTTTTCCAGCGACCTGTTTTTGTCCTCTATCATCTGGAAAAGCGATTTTTTCATGGAATCGTGGTAAAGATCCAGGAATTGCTCGGTTTCCTCCGAGATAACGTTGTCCCTGCATACCCAGATCTCGTTCCCGTCCGGGGTCACGATATGGTCGGCTATTCCGAGAACCATCTCCCTTCCGTCCGGTCTTTTCATTTCACAGGGAAGCCGAACGCATGCATCAGTTCTCGCCCCGTTGTTTTTTGGGAGAAGAAAATCCCGGATCATGCGGCCAATGAGCATGTCACGCCGGACCTTTAATCGGTGCAGGTCCTCGCCTTTGACGGTAATAATTGTTCCATGGCGGTCGGTCGCGATGAGAATATCGGGGATTTTATCGATGATAGTCTCCCAATCAAACGGGTGCATGTCGCGCCTCATTGTTCACCGCCCCGGTATTATTCACGGTTCAGACTTCCTGCTCCATGATCTGCCTTATGGATTTGTTGAGAAGTGTGTTCTCATTCTGGATCACTTTCAGACTGTCTACCGCCGTCGAGGCCTTTTCATTCTGGTCGCGCAGGGTGTCAATGGTGGTAGCGAGAATATTCAGGTACTGCTTCAGGCTGTCAAATGTCGTGGTGTAGATCTCGGCGATCGACAGTTGTTTCCTCGCGTTTTCCTCCACAATATCGACATTGTCCGCGAGTTCCGTCCCTTTCCGGAGCAGAACAGTGTCTTTGTCCATGACATCGGCCATTGTCTTTGATATCTCGGAAATGATTGGTGTCGTATCGGTGACTCCCTGAAGAATTTTTTTCAGGCTTTCCTCCACGCCCGCGATGGCCTTCACGACGGTAAACACGGAGGAGTTCATGTTTCTTATGATCGTGGTAATGTCATTCGTGTATCCCGTGGACATAAGGACCAGTTTCCTTATTTCACCCGCTATGACGGTAAACCCCTTTCCGTTCGTTCCCGCGCGTGCCGCCTCGATGGCGGTATTGATTGAAATGATATTGGTCTTCTCCGCGACCTCTGAAATCATTTTGACGATTTTTTCGCTTTCGACCTGGTAGGCCTCCAGTTTTTTGACCGCCTCAAAGGCATCATAGACGCCCTTTTT
>RPPD01000542.1 GCA_003818675.1 Spirochaetaceae bacterium | reverse complement strand
TGCAATTTTCTTAAAGTGGAATGTAACGAAAACTCCCCAGGAGCATCAGATGGAAAAACGCATAGTTATCACGGGACTCGGTACCATAAATCCGCTGGGTAATTCTGTTGATGAATCCTGGGAGGCTGTAAAACATGGAAAGAGCGGTATCGCACGGATTGACCACTTTGATACGTCCATGATCTCCTGCAGAATCGCGGGAATGGTGAAGGATCTTGATGTTGATTCATACATAGATTCCAAAGAAGCTCGCAAGCTGGACAAGTTTGCAGTATTTGGCATTATCGCGAGCATTCAGGCCATGAAAGATGCCGGGTTTACAAATGGTGATATAGATCCCGTGAGAATGGGTGTGATAATTGGAAGTGGTGTTGGCGGCATTGACACTTTTACGGAATGCTGCAACACGCTCTTTACACGCGGCCCTGCCCGTATACATCCGCTCACAGTTCCAAAACTCATCTGCAATATAGCTGCAGCCAATGTTGCGATCCATTTTAACGCACAGGGCCCCTGTTATCCAGTGGTAACTGCGTGCGCCTCTGGAACGGATTCGCTCGCTGTAGCCTATACCAATATTAAGGCAGGCCTTGCAGATGTCATGATTGCCGGAGGAACGGAAACTCCAGTCACCGCGCTTGCCATGGGCTCCTTTTGCGCTCTTCAGGCCTTGAGCAAGAAATACAATGATACACCGCAAACTGCATCAAGGCCTTTTGACAAAAGCCGCGACGGGTTTGTCATCGCTGAGGGTGCGGGTGTCCTTATATTGGAGGAGCTTTCACACGCCAAAAAGCGCGGTGCGAAAATATACGCAGAGATGACCGGCTTTGGCCAGTCCTGTGATTCATATCATCTTGTTGCGCCCGAGCCAGGGGGCAGGGGGGCTGCGCTTGCCATCAGGGCCGCGCTCGCGTCTTCCGGACTCAAACCTGAAGATGTTGACTACATCAATGCTCACGGAACATCCACAACGCTCAACGATAGCATGGAAACACATGCCATAAAGGAAACCTTTGGGGATCACGCTTACAAGCTCAAGGTCTCTTCCACCAAGTCCATGACAGGACACATGATTGGTGCAGGCGGCGGAGTCGAGGCAATCTTTTCCGTCCTTGCAATAAAGAACCAGTTCTTTCCGCCTACCATCAATTATAATGAGAAGGATCCGGAGTGCGACCTGGACTATGTGCCGAACAAGGGTGTGTCCGGAAAATTACGCGTGGCGTTGTCCAACAGTTTTGGTTTTGGCGGACACAATGCCGTGGTGGCGTTCAAAAATTACGAAGCGTAGATTGTCTGCGGCAAGATCCGCCTTTATAGAAAATTGCTTGATATACAGCTGTCCCTGTGGTAAGATAATCCTGGTCCGGTAATATTTTATTTACTTTTTCCAAAAAGGAGCTGAATAATGGGTTTTGAAAAGTTTCAACTTGACACATTCAAGAATCTTCCAAAAGTGATTGCGGCTTATGTTTCGCAAATTGGTGATGACAGACTTGATCTTAAAAGAAACCAGGAAGCCTGGACAATCAAGGAACATATTTTCCATATCGTCGAAGTCCAGGAACTTATGCTTAACCGTATCAAAAAATTTCTCTCTGAACCAAAACCGGTTATTGAACCATATTCTCCAATGACTGATGGCAAGAAAGTCTCAAAATCGAGATCCCTGAAATCGGCTTTTGCCAAATACCGGAAGTTCCGCAAGGAACAGTTTCTGCTGCTGAAAAATGCCACAGAAGAGGATTTGGCCAAAGACGCCCAGCACAAAGAGTTCACAAAGTATACATTGCAGATTTTACTCAACCATGCGATTTGTCACGAGTACTGGCATATGTATAGAATTGAAGAGATTTGGCTAAAAAAAGACGAGTTCTTTTGTTAATTAATTAAATCCATTTCCCCTGAAAGACAAAAAACACCAGCCCTCTTCTTTACAAGAAGAGGGCTGGCGCAAAAAAGGAGAGAACTGGAATAAATCAGCAACTATTCCAGATTCAAAACCGCATCATCATATTTTCCCCAGTCACCTGAAATCATGTCGCCCTCAAATCCGATCACCCAGCCCGCGCCTGAAACCGGGATCCAGTCGGGTTCCCGGTAAAACGCGCCAAGGCCCTTGTTCCCGGGGACATTCGCAACCGCTTCCATGATGTCGTGTATCGCGGTCGCCTGGCCCTGGACGCTAACTCCAAAACCGCCGCTAATCG
>RPPD01000541.1 GCA_003818675.1 Spirochaetaceae bacterium | reverse complement strand
TATCTCGGGCGCTTTTTTGGGAATGACATTGACATTGATATGGGCGTCAAGCTTGACCCCGATTGCCAGGGCAATGAAGGTGACCGCGGTCATGAGAATGTCCTTGGAGACTTCCTCCATCCAGCTGATCCCGGTCGGGATGAGCGATTGAATGAAACCGAGTATTTTTGAATAAAACATGTCTGGCTGGTTTATCTGCAGCCATGCATTCCCTGAGGCAAACGCGCGAAGGAATACATTGAGGATGATGATGACCATTTGTGCGGCAAGGCAGACGCACCCGATGATAATGACGACTTTGTAAATTGTGGTAAGAATTTTATTGAGTGTTTTGAGTTCCATGTACGGCGAACCTCCTTTGGTCTTCCGCACTATTTTTACATCGATTTGAATGATAGGAGAACCAAAATTAATTGTCAAGCTACTTTTGTTCTGTCATATGACAATACCCCTTGCATGTAATTCGCCTTCTGAAGTATTGTACCCATCATGAGTGACATGAACCGATATTCACCAGGATTGCCCGCTGAAACCGCCATGGGTTTACTGCCGGACCATTATATAGAACAAACCAGAAGCGGCAGGATCAGATCAAGGATCAAAATTGAAGGGGTCGGTGGACAGACTCTTGCAGAAGTAAAAAAGGCCGTTTCGCAAGGCGCCAGGTTTATACTTTTCAGGGTCAGCATGTTTCTTGTCTTCTATTACTTTACACACACATCGTCGGTATTCTTCCGCCATGCGGATGGGTCTGCACAGGCGGGGAAAAAGCAGGTGCTTTTCATTGTTGTTTCACTGGCCTTGATTGCGGCTGCTGCGGTTTTCTTCATCTGGGGTGTGAACGCCATAGGCCTCCTGGATCCAGGGAAAGATTTTTTCTACAACGCGGTTATCCTGCTGTTACTCGGCCTGGGCGCGTATTTCCCGATTGCAAGTCTTGTGATAAATCTCCGGGGAGGAGAGGATGTCACCGCAAATATTGTCAAATACTTCGAACTGATTGAGGATTACAGAAAAAACAATACCGCGGGAAACAACCGCGCAGAAAACAGCACCAACAATCAAACCAATTGATGAATTGACGGAGTGTCCCTGTCACGACATGTCAGTTTGATTTTTCAAGAAGCCTTGCCATTAATGAGACTGCCTGTTCCGCATCCTGGACAATGGTGAAATGTTTCATGTCAGCCGGACTGATGCTCTTCCGTTTGTAAAGGTCCTCCATCAGAAACGCCAGTGAATCATAAAATCCGTTGAAATTGACCACTACAACCGGTTTTGAGTGAAAGCCCAGCTGGCGAGCGCCGAGTACTGAGAAAAACTCATCGAGTGTTCCTATACCGCCTGGTAAAATGACAAAGCCGGCGCTTTTTTCTTCCATTATGCGTTTTCGTTCAGACACACTTTCTGTTTCTATGATTTCATCGGCATTTTCAAAGCAGTATCCCTGTTGCCGTAAACACCGGGGGATAATCCCTGTGATGCGGCCCGGGCTTCCTCCCTGTATTGTTTCTCTTGCCCCAAGGGCAACCTGGCCCATGAGCCCGTTATTCCCTCCGCCAAAGACCATGCCAAGCCCTCCCTGGGCCAAAAGCCTTCCAAGCTTGTGTGCTTCCTCGTAGAGTGCGGGTTCAAGCGATTCACTGGAGGCGGCAAAGACCCCGACGTAACGTCCGCAGGGAAGGCGATTCATTCCTGCGGCTTTCGCAAGGGGGATGCGAACAGCTCGCTTACGGACCTGTGGTAGTGTATCCTGTTGATGGTCCGCGCCAGTATGTCAGAAAGACATGTAATCCTGACGAAGGGCAGCGAGAGAAAGTCTTCTGACTGCGGAATGCTGTTTGTGAAAAGAACCTCCTGCAGATTGTATTTTTCATGAAGTTCCACAAGCCGTTCCCTGGCCTTGCCGACCGAGAGGTTGTGTGAAACCCCGATATATACCTCACTGATGCCCTTTTCCTCCACCAGCTTTTTGGCCAGGCTGTGGATGGTGCCTCCGTTTGAAATCATGTCGTCGAGGATAATGGCCGTCTTCTTGTTTCTGAAATCACCGATGATCTCCGAGATCACCACTTCCTCAGGTCTGGGCCTGTACTTGCTGGCGATGGCGCTCGTGATGGACAGCGACCTGGAGAAGTGCGTGACGAACTTGGACGCCCCGACATCCGGGGCCACGGCTATGACATCGTCCCGGCCTTCGTCGCGGCTGTAGGCC
>RPPD01000540.1 GCA_003818675.1 Spirochaetaceae bacterium | reverse complement strand
TGAGGCGTTCGCGTGCAGTGAAATGTAGATGATGGCTTCATCAGGCTTTGCCGGGATGGTGTTGGCCACATAGGGCCTGTCTTCCAGCGGGATATAAACATCCTTGTCACGGGTGAGCAAAACAACCTTGTCCTTGTACCTCTCGACAAGCATCGCCTGAAGCTTCTTCGCTATGGTAAGCACTATGTCTTTTTCCGAGACCCTGACCTGTTTGCCGCCAATATTATGAACATAGCTTGCTCCTGAATCCCTTCCCCCATGACCAGGATCAATAACTATGGCAGCAACCCGGAAGAGCCGCGGCGGCTGGGAGAATTCATCAAAAATCTGCCTGATTTCTCTGGCAGTAGGTTCAGGAAAAACAAGCCTTCTCCCGTTTCGCCTCACAGGTTCCACGCAAATTTTCTGGACCCCGTTTACAACAAGGTACGGCGCTCCTACTGAAAAAACCACTTGTGAAACCTTGCTCACCATGGTACCTGTCTGCAGAAGCGGATTCCACTCAAGCCTGGCGCCTGTTTCCTTGAGCAATACATCAAGTTCCACGTCAGCGCAAAACAGCGGAGATAGAATTATAAAAAAGAACGCCAACAGGGCAAAGGATCTGGCAAACATCCTGAATATCATCTGGTCCCCCCGTTAGCCGACTGGCGGCCTGCAGAAGCCCCTGACGCAGGAGCACCTGTATTGCGGTTTCTGGCAAGGGTGTCCAGAAGATATACCGCGGCCTGAATTCCTCCACGCAAAAACACACTCCAGAAGACTTTTCCAAGCGCGTTCCCGGGTCTTCCTTCATAATGGAATTCTGCTTCTGTCTTTTCCTTCATTATGACAAGGGCACGGCCTATCTCTGTCCCATGCCAGTCTTTTCCATTTTCCTTCACTATTTCAGGCAGCATGACCACACGCGGCTTTCTCCAGTTTATGTCCATGGGATCTCCGTAAAAATCCGGCATATTTGCAAGATAAGCCCTGTTTTCCGGTATCTGCAGCGTGAAAGCACGGATATTCGGGAATGTCTTGCCTGAGAGAAAAGCCTCAGTGGCTTCATTGTCTGAATACAGTCTGATAAATATCTTTTCAATTGCTTCCAGGGCAAGCTTCCCGGCCTGCATCCTGTCCGAAGCTTTTGTAATTATATTCCCGCACTTTTCCACATTATTTGAGGGAAAAACCGCAGTTGCGTCTTCAGTAATACGTAGGAAAAAGGCCTTCACACCTGGTGAAGTTCTTGCCATATCAACACCCTCGATCCTGGAGACCCTTCCTGGTATTGAGATAAAGGCGCGTTCAGCAGATACGGCCTTTTCCTTTGGCGACAGATCGCCCGGGGGAAGCCCTACCGCAATATTGAGCGCGGCCATGGTCACATTGACACCGGATGCATATGGATAGGTCCAACCGGACATGTATCCACCCGAAAGCCTGGCCGCGATTTCACCTACAAGGGGTCCGCGTGAAGACAGCTTGATATCTCCCTTGGCAGCTCCCTGAGTAATCCCGATTGCCCTGATTCCCCTGAAGAAGACTTCTTTGATTTTTTCAACAACAGAGTCATCAGAGGCTGTGGGCATTGTGTGGCCCATTTCCACGAAGCATGGTTCAAAGAAGATATGGCGATCTGCTATTCCTGTGAGTGTGATGGTGTTTTACCAGACAAGGGCGTCAAGGCTGTATTCCGGCACCTCAATATACTCCTCAACTATTGCCTGGCCGCATCTGGAAAACTTCAAGGCAGTTTCTGCGGCCGCGACAAGCTCAGACAGACTGTCAATGCGCTTCACCCCGCGGCCGCCCATGTTGTCAATGGGTTTTACTACAAGCGGGAACATGAGTTTCGTGGGTATTTCCCGGGCATCTTTACTTGAGGAAATCACGGAAAACTGCGGCTGCGGAACATTCTGCATGGCAAGTGCCTGACGCATTCTGGACTTATGGCTCGCATTTAATGCTGTCTCATACGGGATGCCAGGAAGCCCGCATTTCTCCGCCACCCATGCAACAGTGGCTGAAAAATCCGTGCCCGCTGTGAAGACCCCGTCAACACCGCCTGATTGCTGGTGCTTCCTGACAGCCTCGGCCATCGCTTCCTTGTCTTTAAGATCCACATTCTCAAAGACATCAGCAAGTTTGATCCCCTCGGCTGTAGTTGACCCATCGGCCACTATGACCCGAAAGCCCATTTCCTTTGCGGCCTGGATAGCGGGAATTTGCATTAT
>RPPD01000539.1 GCA_003818675.1 Spirochaetaceae bacterium | reverse complement strand
TTTTTCTTCTTACTTACTATATAATGGAAACAGTCAACCGGCATTATATCATCCCCAGGGTGTTCGCCAACCGTCCAATCTCGTCTGTGCCGGAAGCCAGGCTCATGGAAATCAGGTTTCAAGCCATTGCTGTTGTTGGCACTCTCATAATAATTGGATTGCTTCTCACGCTTTTCTTTTCAGGATTTTTTGCCAGACCGCTTAAGTTACTTGCGCGCACAACGCGTGCAATAGGTGAAGGGGACTTCAGCGGCCGCATGCCCATTGCAAGTACTGATGAACTTGGCAAGCTGGGAGAAGCGGTAAATGAAATGGCTTCTGGGCTTGCGGAAAAGGAGCGCATCAAGGAGACTTTCGGTCGTGTCGTGGATGAGCGCGTACGCGATCACCTGCTCGCGGGAAACCTTGAACTCGGCGGTGAACTGCGGACCGCCACAGTGCTTTTTACAGATATCAGGGGGTTTACCACGCTTTTAGAAAATATGCCGCCTGACCGTGTTGTAAGCCTTCTGAACCGATATCTGGACCGCATGAGCAATATTATTGTTGCATATCACGGACTTGTGAACAAATACATTGGCGATGCGGTCAACACCGCATCAAGACTCGAACAGTACACCAAGGAATGCGGTCATGATATTGTGATCTCATCGACAACACTTGAAGAAGCGGGATCCAGTGCGGATTCTGCGGCAGGTTTGGGGATAAAAGCGCGTGCAATTCCGCTTGGCAATGTTCCTGTGCGCGGTAAAAAACAGGCTGTTACTGTCTTTACAATATGAATGGGTCCCTTGAAATCATGGACTGCTCCAAGGTTGTTTTTTTCTGAATAAGGTGATATAATACGCTGTTCACAGAGTAATGGCATGCGCCTTTTCCCTGAGAATTGTTGCCTAACAGCATCAGGACATTTTGTGTCCAAGGAGTGAGCAATGGAAACAACATTATATGACCACAAAGGCAATCCAGTCTGTTACCTGGAAAATGACGGAATATTTTATCTTTTCGACGGCAAGCAGGCTGGTTATATAGAGGAGAATATTGTCTATGCTTTCACGGGCCATCATCTGGGATGGTTTGAGGAGGGCTGGATAAGAGATCACAAGGGGCGGCGTGTTTTTTATACAAGCAGTGCAACAGGAAGCGGGCCGGTGACTCCAACTAGGCATGCAAAACCGCTAAAGGCATCCAAGCGCGGGCCAATCAAAAAAGAAATCAGGCACAGACCACGTGTAAAACCAGTGAAATCCAGCTCATGGTCGGCATTATCAGGGGAAATGTTTTTTTATCAATAAAATCATCTTGAAATCTGCCTTTGCATGAATGATACTATGACTTGAGAGTAATAATCATCGCAGGAGCATATATGAAAATCCCATGGAAGTACTGGATTCTGGCCGCTGTAATCATCACCATCAATGTGGTGATTTACGCGACCCAGGTCGGCGGTCCCGAGGTGCTCGCGTGGTCGAGTACACTGTTGCCTGTAATATGTGCGGCAGCGGGCGCTGTCGCGCTGCTTAAGGGGATCATGTCCTTCGGCGTCTGGGACAGCCCCAAAATCGCATGGATGGCGATCTGGGTGGGCATTGCCGCAAGCGGCACAGCCGAAGGAATCTACCTGGTGTTGAAGATGATCCTTGGGATTGACGTTGACTCTATTGTACCGTCTTTGGCGGACATCTTCTGGATGATCGGCTATCTTCCGATACTGGCCGGTTTCATCATGTTCATCAATGGTTATCGGAAGAGCGGCCTTCCGGTTGGCAATGGAATGAAGTTCCTCCCCGCATTTATTATCGCTTTCGCCATCGCAGCAGGATTGATTCTGTGGGTTTTTTCCCCGATCTTTGAAGATCCGGAAACTGAATGGATCGCCAAAGCTGTCTATTTCTACTATCCGCTTTTCGATTTTTTTGTTCTGATCCCGGCGGGAATTCTCATTCTGATAACAACCCAGTTTCGAAAGGGACTCCTTTCAATTCCCTGGAAGCTCCTGGCACTGGCGATTCTATGCTGGGCTGCAGCGGACATCGCCTATTCCATGCTTTCCTGGCAGGACCTGTACAATGAGGGCAACTTCATTGACCTGTTATGGAACGCGAGCTACCTTCTTGTGGGTGCCGCAGGACTTTACCAGAAGGCCCTGCTGCGGTCGGTATAGGGGGTGGGTATGGCTGAAAACGGGATTTTTGAAAAAATTATCGGGATACTGGCCCCCT
>RPPD01000538.1 GCA_003818675.1 Spirochaetaceae bacterium | reverse complement strand
GCCAAAAATCGAACAAATCAACAAAGCCGGTACGAAACCAGAAAATTGCCATGATATTGTCCAGGATAAGCCGGGGAGCAACAAAACCCGTCTTCAGTACATCTGTGGTCACCTGTGAATATTCCGATTTCAGCGGGTGCTGGGATGTCCTTGAATACTCGAAAATAATATCCCAGCCTAAAACCCGCGCTGCCCCTGTAAACCCATATTCAAACTGGACAGCATTCATCCAGAATTCCGCTGCTGTTGCCGGGGTTTCACCTGGCAATACCGGCCCCACCAGCAGGTATGTTGAATAATACGCATTAAGGGCAAAATCATTGTTAATGTCCAACAGGGTGAATGCGCCCAGGACCCGGTTGTAATAACTGCTTGAATCATTCATCACGACATACCAGGTATTTGATATGTCACAATAACCATAAGTCAGGAATCCAGAGCTGTCCTTTGCGTCCGGGTAAAGAGGATCTATGACTTCCAGCGGCTCCTGAAAATCTTTTCCAGCCAGCGGGAGCTGTATCAGAATACACATTGTCAATGCCAGGTAAAATATTCTGTTGATGGATATATAGTAATTGACATACATTTATTGTCAAGAGATGGTCCGGCAAATTGGGAATTCAGCCCTTCAGCGCGCGCCAATCTTGATTCAGTGACACTGAACAATATGGCGAAAGTAGTATTCTATGGGAAAAACTGTTGCAGTGGCCATGCCTGTCCGCTATTATTCCTGTTGTTCCTCTCCCTGTTCCATATGGCCGTGTTTGCCGATGATCCGGAACTGCTGCCGGTCCTGATACTGCATTCGTATCATCCGGGGTTTATATGGACCGACGGGGTCATGGAGGGCATGCGCACCGGGCTTTCGAAGCATACAAAACACCTGGATCTCCAGGTGGAATACCTTGACGCCAAGCGCTTCCCCCAGGTTTCCGTACAGGGGCGTTTCCTGGACTTGTTGGGGGAAAAAACACGGGATCGAATGTATGCGGTAGTCCTGGTCTCTGACAACATTGGCCTTGCAACTGCAACCCGGGCTAAGGGAGTTCTATGCGCTCTTTGATTACACGGAAAGCGGGCTTGGCACCAGGGCAGATCTTGAAAAGGTAATGTTTGCCTACAAGGACCGTCTATCATTCAGGTTCGCGGCCAAAGTGCCGGTGGAAGCCTTCTTTCCGGCAGGAAACAGGGAGAAACAGCGGGAGAGCTGGCTATCAGCATCATGAACGGCCAGTCAGCCGATGACCTTCCGATCATACAAGAGCCCGTGGCCCTGAAGGCCGTAGAACATGAGGTCCAGAACAAGCCAGTCTCTTTCCTGGAAATGTACCAGAAAGAGATCCTCCTGGTCATGGTTGCATTTCTGCTTTTGACCGTGCTCTCAGTCTTTATGGCCCTTCAGCTGGTGTTGCGGCGCAAGGCGGAAAAAAGGGCGGTGGAACGCGAGGAGGATATGCGTACACTTCTCAATTCCATTAAAGAGGGGATCATAGAGGTTGACAAATCCGGTATCATTCGCGAGGTCAATCCCGTGGCTGCAGATCTCATGGGATTCTCTGTCGGGGAAGCGAATGGCAGACAGCTTAAAGACGTACTGGAATTCAAAGCGGTTCCGACAGAGAATACAACGGGCACTCCGGTGAAGGCGTCTTCATCAGGGGTGCCTTCCGACGTCCTGTACACGGTCACTGGCTGGCAGGGTCAGGGACACGGGAATAGGCCTGTCAGACGAAGTCCGCTCCCATCTTTTTGAGCCGTTCTTCACCACCAAGCCGCACGGTGAGGTTACCGGACTGGGTCTGGCCGCAGTCTACGGGTGTATGCAAAGCCACAATGGATCCGTGACAGTGGAGAGTTCACCTGGCGCGGGGACCTGTTTTAACCTTGTATTTCCCCTTGCCGCCGGTACTACGGCCGACGACACAGGAAGACCTATGGAGGAAGAAGCATCAGGAAAACCGGACAGGACAGGGCGCAGCCTCAGCATACTCCTGATTGATGACGAGGAAAGTGTGGGAGAGATCACGGCCAGGATGCTCGGCTCCATCGGTCACAGCGTTGTGCTGCACACCAATCCGTTACACGGGCTGAGTGCTTTCATGCGTGATACGGAAAAATATGACCTGGTGATTATTGACCTCATTATGCCGCAAATGAGCGGCAGGGAATTGTTCTTAAACTGCAGGCCGCAAACCCAAATGTAAAGGTGCTGATTTGTTCGGGAT
>RPPD01000537.1 GCA_003818675.1 Spirochaetaceae bacterium | reverse complement strand
TAAGCACAGCAGTGCCGTCAGCGTGGTTATATACAGGAAGGGTGGTGTGACTGTCGAAGATTGCACCCAGGTCTCGCGGACCATCCAGCCAAGGCTGGAACTTCTTACGGATCTGGGAAGCTTCCAGCTGGAGGTTTCCTCGCCCGGGATGTCTCGTGAACTCGCCGGTCGGACTGATTACGATATTTTCCAGGGCAGGGGTGTTGCAATTCTCCTTGATGGAGAGAGTGAATGGCTGCGCGGCATAATGGAGCGGACAGACAGTGACAATTTGTTCCTGCGCGTGGGGGAAGATTTGAATATTATTCCCTTCGGCAATATCCGAAGGGCCAAACTTACGATGATAGAGGGGGAGAACAAAAATGTCCTCTGAAATGTCCAAAGCCATCAAGCAGATGGTTTCCGAGCGCGGGGTTCCCGAGGAGCTCATTTTCAAGACCATTGAGGAAGCGCTTCTGGCGGCTTACAAGAAAAAATACGGCACGGTTGAAAACGCCGTGGTGAAGTTCAATGAAGAAACTGGTGACGTCACCATTTACGCTAAAAAAAAGATTGTGGAGGAAGTGGATGACCCGGTCCTTGAGATCGCCCTTTCAGAGGCAACCAATCTGGATGCGGCCTGCGAAATCGGTGACGAGCTTCTGATAGAGGTTAATCCCAAGGAATTTGACCGCAACGCGGTGCAAAGCGCCAAACAGCGCGCAAAACAGACACTCAAGGACATCCAGAAGGACACGCTGTATTCCGAGTTCAAGGAAAAGGTCGGTGAGATGATCATCGGCTACTATCAGCGTGAACGGAACGGAAACATTTACGTGGATCTCGGAAAGACCGAGGGAGTGCTTCCCAAGAAGTACCAGTCCCCCCGCGAGGTATACCATGCCAATGACCGTATCAAAGCCTACATCTATGAAGTGAACAAAACCCCGAGCGGGCTTCAGATTGTGCTCTCTCGCACTCATACGGATTTTGTGAAGAAGATTTTCGAGCTTGAAGTCCCGGAGATCTATGACCGCACGGTGGAAGTTTTCAAGATTGTCCGCGAACCCGGCTACAGAACCAAAATAGCGGTTTACTCCAACAAGGAAGACGTTGATCCTGTTGGAGCTTGCGTGGGTTTGAAGGGCGTTCGCATTCAGGCCATTGTAAAGGAGCTTGAAGGCGAAAAGATCGATATCCTGAAATATGATCCAGACCCGGTTACCTTTATAAAGAACGCGCTCTCCCCGGCACAGATCGAGCATATCATCATCCTGGATGAGGCTAAAAAACAGACACTTGCCCTTGTGGATGACACACAGCTTTCCCTGGCCATTGGAAAGCAGGGATTGAACGTGCGACTGGCCAACCGCCTTGTGGACTGGAATATAGATGTCAAGACCAACAGCCAGTTTGCAGAAATGGATATTTCCGCGGATACCAAGAAAGCAGTTTCTGCGCTCTTTGGCGAGGTAGAGGAAGAGGAAGAAATAACACGCGTAGCGGAACTGCCCAACATCACCGAAGAGCTGGTCTTGGTGTTGCAGAAGAACAAGATTGAGCTTATTGAGAATCTTGTTTCAATGCAGGACGCGGATCTGTTGGCGCTTGAAGGATTTTCACAGGATCATCTCAAGCAGCTTAAGACAATACTGGAAAATACAATAGAGATTGTGGAAGAGGAAAACGCATCTGGACCAGAAGCGCCTGGCAGCACAGGCGAGACTGCAAACACTGGTACGGAAACAACAGAAACAGCCAGTGAGGAAAAAACTGCAGAAGAGAGCGAGACAGGTTATGAATGTCCGGAATGTGGAGCCGCCATTACATTGGACATGACAGTATGTCCCGCGTGTGGTGTGGGTTTGAGTTTTGAGGAATCCGAGGAGTCAGAGGAATAATAGCGGAAAGAGGGAGTATGGCAGAAGACAAAATAAATGACGGGAAACCAAAGACTGCTCTGATAAAACAGAAAAAGCAATCTGAAAAGAAGGAAGAGACAACCTCGTCCGCTGAGAAGAAGAAGGTCGTGGTTGTTAAAAAGAAGGTTGTAGTCGTCAAGAAAAAAGCGTCCGAGACTGCCGCAGTCGAGGAAAAGAAGGAAATAAAAAAGCCCCACACGCAGCAGTCTACGTCTGCACCCCGACATGAATACAAGGCACATGAGCATAAGCCGTATGACAATAAACCGCATGAGCACAAGCCACATGAATATAAACCACGTGAGCCAGGATCAGGCGGATACC
>RPPD01000536.1 GCA_003818675.1 Spirochaetaceae bacterium | reverse complement strand
TGGCCATGCCAGGCCGTTTGGGCTTTGTTGGATTTATTGTCGCATCACTCATATTCTGCCTCCTGCAACTATCTGCATGGAAATATACCACAAACGAGGCTTGTTGACAAAAAAAGAGAGGCCATTTCAGCCTCTCCTATAGAACGAAAATCAGATTCTCCTATGCGGCTTTTGCGTAAAATTCCTTCACAGGTTTCATGCCAAGAAGAATCAGAACTGCAATGGCTGGTGCGACCTGCCAAAAGAGGCCTCCGATTGCTCCACCGATGACTGCTGCAATTCCAAAATCCCCTGCAGCAGATGAGCTCGCCTGTGCGGCCTGTGCCAACTCAGCCGCGGCCTTGTTCAGTTCTGCGGAACCAAGATCAGTTCCCACACCCCTAAGCTCTGTGGCAGCCCTGCTCAGGTCACCCATCATTCCCGAAGACGAGGAAGTGATGGCTGTTACGCCAATAATACTGCTGACAATTCCGAGTGCGAAGAGAACCACTGTTCCCCAAACCCAGATTGGAGAGAGGCTCATGCCGTTCTTCTTGTTGGTAAGAAGACCGATTCCAGCGATAAGACCGATAACACAAACAGCCATACCGCCTAATGCCAGAACCAATGAAAAAATTCCAGTCAGTCCTGCAAGCGCAATCATCCCAAAACTGCCAATTAGTGCGAACAATGAAATAAAGGCTCCAATTCCACCAAAAACGATTTCAATGATGGCGGCTATTGTTGCAGTAACAGGACGTTTTCCTTCTGCCATTGAGGTACCCCCTTTTTGATTTCCACGTGTAAAAAAACACGGGATTAAATGATATTCAAATTCTAACGACTTTTGCCCTGTAGTCAATAACTTCTTTAAAAATATTCAAATTCACGAATATTCAATTCACGCGGTTTTCGGCCATAAAACCTGCTTGACGGCACAAGCCAGGGAAGCTACTTTATAAGCATGCAGACTGCGGAAAAATACAATAAGCTCAAGGAGATAATTAAAAATGAAGGCTCACTCGTCATAGCCTTTTCAGGGGGTGTGGATTCAACATTTCTCCTGGATACCGCGTTCCGCGTGTTGGGCCAGGAAAAAGTGCTGGCTGTGACTGCGGATTCCCCGACATTCCCCAAAAGCGAGCGCGATGAGACGGTAAACTTTACAAAAAGCCATAAAATTCCCCATAGGATCATTTTTACAGATGAGGCAGAGGTGATCAACAACGCAGGCAACACTCCAGACAGATGCTATTTCTGCAAACGTGAATTGTTTTCGAAGCTTTGCAAGATTGCAGCCCAAAACGGTTTTCATGCTGTTGCTGAGGGCTCCAATACTGACGACAAATCAGATTACAGGCCGGGCCGCAGGGCAATTGCCGAGCTGGGCATTCTTTCTCCTTTGGCCATGGCAGGACTGTCCAAGGCCCAAATCCGCGAGCTCTCCCGTGAAGCAGGCCTTTCCGCATGGGACAAACCTGCCTATGCATGCCTGACCTCCCGCTTCCCTTATCATGTGGAAATTTCCAAAGAGGCGCTTGCCCGCATAGAACAAGCGGAGGAGTTTTTAAAATCTCTCGGATTCAGACAGTGCAGGGTACGCCATTACAGCGAGCTGGCGCGTGTGGAGGTCTCACAGGAAATGGTGACCCAGGCCATGGCCCGGGAATCAGTCATTTCAGAAAAACTCAAAGAGCTTGGTTATAAAACAGTGGAGATTGACCCAACAGGATACAGGACCGGGAGCATGAATATATTTTAGCTTTAGTCTTTTTGCGCTTTCTGCATTTCCTCGGAAGAGAGAAGATGTTCAACAATCTCCTTCACGAACGGGTCAACAATCTTGTATATGCGCTTGTTTTTTTCTATTGATGAATCAACTATGTTCTGTTCCTTCAGAACCGCAAGATGCTGAGATATAACGGGTTGGGACTGCTTCAAACACCTCCAGAGCTCTGTGACGCAGGAGCTTTCACCCTTCTGTATAGTTATGAGAAGTTTCATTCTCAGTGGATGGCCGCAGACCTTCAGCTTATGGGCGGAAGCCTCCAGGAATTCCTCGCATGATGCAGGCTTTTTCATATATACAAAAGAATAATCCCAAAAGGATTAAATTTCAAGTGCATACCACACACTTGTAGAAGCGATTCCTTTTCCATATAGTGGAGATTCCTATGCGGCATGTGTATCTTGATTGGGCAGCAACAGCCCCTCCCGTATCCGACCCTGGCGATGAACATCGCATAAGACGCGAG
>RPPD01000535.1 GCA_003818675.1 Spirochaetaceae bacterium | reverse complement strand
GAGAATGAGGGAATGTTTGTAAAAAATTCATATGCGCTAAAGAGCCCGGAAGTTGCACTTGAAGTGGGAAAACGGCTGCATATTGATGATTGATAGTGTGGCAGTCCCAAAAGTTCCAGTTATTGAAATTGAGCTTTTGGGATTGCCGTGGAGTTATTGGAGAAAAGTAGATATAATCGTATTTTTACCCCTTTTTTCGTGAATTTCTTCAAAAAAAAATGAAACTTCGAGCCCATTAACGCTGTTTAGTAATTGAGTTTTGCATGATTTTGTAGTAATTTCTATTTAAGAATTATTAAAGGAACTGGCCCCACCAGGGTCATTTCCCAAGCAAGACTCTGTAATGAGGTTAACAATTGACTGATTTTTATTCGGTTCTGGGTGTAGCACGGAATTCCTCACACAAGAAGATCAAGATTTCCTTTCGTAAAAAGGCAAAACTGCTGCATCCTGATGTTACAACTGAGTCAAAGGAAAAAGCGGAAGAAGGAATGCGGCTTCTTCTGAATGCATATCGTGTGCTTTCAAATCCTGTAAAGAGAGAAGTCTATGACAGGGAACTCCGTGGATTTGATAAAAAGGATTCATTTAACTACAGAAATTTCCTTGTTTCCAGACCGGATGACCTGTATCTCCAGGCACGCCTGGTCTTTTTTGACCTTCTCCATGGGAATTACAAGGACGCCCTTGCCCTGTATGACCGTTTGGAGCATCTGACTGGTTTTAAGCTGGAGCGTTTTCTTGAATATGGGGATTTTATGGACTGTACCTTTCTCATCGCTGAGGAGTTTGAAAGACAGCGTGAATTTGTGAAGGCATTCCAGCTTTTCCGCAAGATTTACTCCTATGAACTGCGCAGACCGTATTTCAGGCATTTTTCCGAAGAAGTCAGTGACCGCTTGAAACATCTGGTCACAACAAAAATGCAGAAGGCGGTTTCCAAGGAGCGTTTTATTGAACATATCAAGGCTCTCCTGGAACTTGAGTTCCCTGACAGAGACAAGGCAATATTCTGCAAGAAAATCGCTGAATTGTATTCCAACATTGGGGACAGGAAATGGGCCACGGAGTACTTAAAGCAGGGGCTTGAGCATGATAAGCGGCTTGCAGGGACAAAAAAACTTTCTGAAAAAATCGGATTCGCCGAAGTAACAAATTGACAAAAACGGCGTTTATATCTATGAATAAATACGATGCGAGGTTAACATGAACATGAAACGGATAATTCTGGTTCTTCTGGCGATGCTTGCTGGAATCACGCTTTATGCACAGCCCATTGACAGACCAGTGGCAATTATTAAATTTTCTGAAAGCGAAGTCATCAGCCAGAGCCAGTTTCGGCAGACAGTTGAGACCCTGGAAAAACAATATAACAGAAAACTCACAATTGAGGAAAAAAAGACCCTCCTTGACAGCCTTGTAGCAGAAATTCTTCTTACACAGGCGGCCAGAAAAGAAAGGATCACTATATCGGAATCTGATGTGGAGAAGCTTCAGGAGAATTACCGCAAGATGTATGAACAGCAGTACAACAAGACGCTTACCGAGGCTGATTTCAGGGTTCTGATAGAGAAGGCTGGTTTTACCTGGGACACATTTACCAGGGAGCTTCGCAAAGGGCTTTTGGCGAGAAAATATGTAATGACAAAAAAGGGATCGGATCTGGAAAAAATACCGCAGCCGACTGACAAGGAAGTAGAAGATTACTATTTTTCAAATCAGTCAAAGTTCGTGTCTCCGGAAATGGTGCGATTCAAGCAGATTTATATTAATCCCAATATTCTTTCGACGCAGGCCGAGAAGGACGCAGCGCGGAAGAAAGCACAGACGATTGTGCAGGAAATCAAGGCTGGAGCCAGTTTTGACAATTACTGGGAAGTCTTTGACGCAACGGGGAGAACCAAGATCGGATCCTACATGCCGGGAATTTTACGGCGTGATGATGCAGCAACCAAAAACGCTTATGGCCCTGAATTATTTGACACCATTTTTACCCTGAGGGCGAACCAGGTGAGCGAGCTAATTACTTCAAAGGTCGGTTTTCATATCGTAATGGTCCTGGAAAAGATTCCGTTTAAAGTACTCTCCCTGGATGACTTGATACCACCGCAGAACGCCATGACAGTGCGTATATATGTCAAATCAATGCTCAGTCAGTTGAAAGAGCAGGAAACTGTTCAAAAGGTGCTTTCTGATCTTGTCACTGAATTAAAACGGCAGGCAGAAATCAAGATTTTTG
>RPPD01000534.1 GCA_003818675.1 Spirochaetaceae bacterium | reverse complement strand
GCACATAAAAAAGCCCCTCACCTTTAGAGGTGAGGGGCAAATTATACTGCACAAGTAGCAGAAAGAAATCTTACTGAGACGGCTGGGTCTCGTCGACCGGCGGGCGGCCTGTGTAGTGATTCTGTTCATCTATGAAGCGGAGAACCTGGAGGTTCCCGAGGCGGCGCAGTTCAGCAGCCTGTCTGCGGGCCTGGCGCTCTTTCAGGATTCCCCAGACATCGTCATCGGCGATGTCTTCTTCACCCTTGCGGATTGCCGCGTCAAAGGCGACCTTGATGTCCTTGATATAGGTCACGAAATCTCCGCCGACGTTTGAACCGTCGCGATAGAGGATGAAGCCCTTGAACTTGACGAAGGGCTGGCTGAGCGGATAGAGCGGGAGTGGGCGAAGATCCCGGTTTTCAGACCGTTCTTCATAATTGGGGTTTCTCCATACGAGGGTCTTCCAACCGTCGAAGCGGAGATAATCCACGAAAATGATCCTGTCTTCACCACTCTGGTCCTGAAGGATAATAGCGATTCCATGCGGGTAATTACGGCCTGATACCTGCAATTCAATGTATTTGATCTGGCCGACATTGGTGAGAATTCCCTTGCCGTCAAACTGTGTTCCGTCCTCACCTGCATAGGCGGGAATTTCGAACGGGGGCCTTATGATAGCATATGAATTGAAAGCACCCGCGGGGAAATGGCACCTGACACCGAGTACGGTTCCTTTGGACTGGGATGCTGCGGCCGCCACATAAGTCAGCCGCTCGTTGTCGCCGACCTGTGCGGAAGAAGCAAGATCCGCTTCCCATCTGTTTTTCTTCAGGGATTCTTCATCACCAGGTGTTCCGATTTCAAGAGAGACCTTCATCTGGTCGCGCTCTTCCTGAGAAATGGAGGATCCGGCTTGTGCGCCGAAATCAACATCTGTGCCCTCAAGACTGCCGAAATCTATGAGAACCTTCGGGTCATCTGCTGAGGCTTCCTGTGCGATGCCGCTCACTGCACATGCAAAAAGCATTACGACAAGCACCACTAAAAATCTTTTCATATAAGACGCTCCTTTCGCTACAGATCTTTTATGTTATTGATTAAAATTATACGCAGTCAGGAAAAATTGTCAACGATATTTATTTTTTTTTTGGAGAAAGCGGTTTTATATAGGTGACAGAATACGGGTATCAAAAGATGCGTTCGTCGTAATGTGCACCGTTTTTAAAAAAGAAAATATCCTCCCGCGGAGCCCTGGACAGCACTGGATGGGTTCTGGCGGTTTTGACAGCCAGGGTAAGATCCGGTAAAACACCGATATTCTGGCGCAACACCTGTGAACGCATCTGCTTTTCAGCAGCAGGGATGTTGTCTGCAAGCTCATTTCCGTTGATGAAAAAACGGATTTCCTGAATGTTGTTGAAATTATAGAATATTGTGTTGGCCACGCCCTGGAGCATCTGGCGGGGAGAAAATATGTTGTTTTCAACTGAAAAGGCCCCAGCTGAAAACCCCACATACAGCACATTCTGGGAGAGCATAAGGGAATCAAGCTCTGTGGAAATCGGCATTGCGTTTGTATTTCCCAGGTTTGAAGGCACCAGGAGCAGGTCTCCCAGAAGCAGGCGGATATTCTCAATATCTGAACCCAGCTCCGGCATGAACCTTACTTCACCCTCAAATTTTAATGAATTCAGGTTGGGAAAAAAAAGAACGCGGCGCTCCCACTGGTCACTTATAAGAAAAAGAAAAAGCGATACCCCAAAAACAAGACCAATTGCAACGGCAATAAGAACTGTCAGTCTCTGACTGCCCAGTCCAGAGTTTTCCCCCACTGTGATCATATAATGGCTACTCCGTGAATCCCTTTGATTTCTCGTACTGTTCTATAAACAGGGAGACGCCATTATACAGTGCCTGAGTTATCTTCTGCAAGTAGGCTGTATCAAGAAGCCTGGCGGCTTCATCGCGGTTGGAAACAAAGCCAACTTCAACCAGTATGGAGGGCATCTTGGCTTTTCTGACAACGAGCCACTCTCCCTCCTTCAAGCCGCGGTTCTCGGTCACATTGCCTATGGTATTGATAAGCTGGGATGTGATCTCCCGCGCAAGCAAAATGCTCTCGCGAGTGAACTCCTCTTCCTGCATATGGTTCATTACAGGGAGTACTTCACTGAATTCAGAGCCCACTGAGGCACTACTGACAAGCTCCCGCTTGTAAGTGGGTGTGAGATACCAGACTTCAAGGCCCTTGCCTGTCTGGG
>RPPD01000533.1 GCA_003818675.1 Spirochaetaceae bacterium | reverse complement strand
TGGGCAGGAAGAGGGGGAAGGCTCGCTGGTTCATCAAGAATTCTTGCAGGTAGTGCTGTGAGTACATGCCTGACTGCAATGGTATCCGGAATCATGATGCTCTTGCCTAACCAGTTTGAGCGCATAGTATTCTGGAATCTTGGAAGCTTTTCAGGAGCCACCTGGGACAAGGTGGTGTGGACTGGAGGAGCTTCTGTCATCGGATTTCTGTCGGCGATGGTCTTTGCGCGTGACCTGGACCTGATGCTCCTGGGCGAAGAGCATGCTCACCACCTGGGGCTTCCGGTAAGAAGCAGAAAAATCCTCTTTCTTGGAGCAAGCGCGCTTCTGGCCTCCGCAGCTGTGGCTTCGTGCGGAATCATCGCGTTCGCAGGCCTGATTGTTCCCAACATAGTGCGTGCAGCCTGCGGAAGCGCAAACAGGAAATTAATACCGCTCTCAGGACTTGCCGGAGCGTCTTTTCTTCTGGTCGCCGATACACTCTCGCGCACACTCTTTGCACCAGTGCAGGTCCCTGTGAGCATTTTTACAGCCTTGGCGGGTGCGCCGTTTTTCCTCTACCTGCTTGCAAAAAACTCAAGGAAAACCTCGGACAAGGAAACAGTATGAACGAAGGCAGCATGAAAGATGTTTCTGTCCGCGCTTCTGATCTGTGGTTTTCCTTTGGAACAGCTGATGTGCTTACAGGCGTGTCAATGGAAATCAGGCAGGGCACGTTTGTTTCAATTCTCGGGCCAAATGGATGCGGCAAGACAACCTTGCTCAGGGCCATGGCCGCAAACATCAAACCAGACAAGGGAAACGTGCTGATTGAAGGACGGGATGTGCGCAATTTGCGTCATCGGCAGCGGGCCCGCATGATCTCGTGTGTGAGGCAGGAACACGAGGTGGCACATGATTTTACCGTGAGCGAAATGGTAAAACTGGGCCGCTCGCCGCACATACCATACCTTGGATTCGCAACAGTGGCGGACAAACATGCTGTTCTGGAAGCCATGGAACAGACAGGGATGACCGACTTTGCGGAGCGGCGGGTCAATACACTAAGCGGAGGCGAGCTCCAGCGCGTGTTTATTGCCCAGGCTTTGGCACAGGATGCGCCAGTTCTGCTTCTTGACGAGCCTGTGAGCCATCTTGACATCAGGCAACAGTACAGGATCCTGGGCCTTGTACAAAAACTCTCACGTGAAAAAAATATTACTGTGCTGGCCGTGCTGCATGACTTAAACCTTGCCGGAGCGTTTTCGGACAGGATTGCTCTGCTTCATAATGGAAAGGTTCGAGCCTTTGGCACTCCTACAGAAGTCCTTGTGCCTGATACAATCAAAGAAGTATTTGGAATCAAGGTCAGGATTATATCACATCCTGCCTCAGGGCTCCCGCATGTCATTTTGGATATGACGGCCGGGGAAGATTTTAAATAGGCAGGTTTTACATGAATAGAGAGATTACAGACTGAATCAGGCCAATAAGCGCTCCAAGAATGGCGCCAAAGATGTTTATCCACTTCAAATGCCTTGCTATCACCATCAGGAGAAGGTTTTCCACGCTCTCCACATCCAGGGCATTGATCTTGTTCACCACAAGGGATTTGATGTCCAGGCTCTGGATCGCCTCTGGTATTTTTGACATGAGAACATCCGCCAGCGCCTGACAGGCACGATTGTCAATCTGCTCTTTTATCTCCACGGTAATTCCGAAGAATCCTCCTACAGTCTGTTCATCCCTGCTTTTCATAAAGTCCACGACAAATCCAGTGATCATTGATGCCGCGTTTTTTGCAAAATTCTTTTCTGTCAAAAGACCTGCAAGATAATCTGAGGCTTGTGCAGGTGTAAGCCCGAAAATCCGCTTTATTGCCTCTCCAACAGTCTCCCCGGAATTTTTAACCAGAAACATGGTTATTCCCGTGGCTATCTTTTCACCGATCTTGTTCCTGTCCAGAAAATCGAGGAAAGATGGTACGAGCTCAGATATTTTTGCCTCTGCGTCGATTGACTGTTCTTTTAAAAGAGTCTTCAGCTTTTTTTTCTTCAAGTCTGACAATGCTTTTGAAAATGCGGAGACAATCGTCTCGCGGTTTTCCTCGTTCTCAAAAAGTTGTTCCAGGTAAGCAATAAGGCTGTCAATTATTTCAGGCATCTTTTCGCTGATGGTTTTGTCATATTGGCCTACGGAAATAAAAAATCGCTGGATAAGGTTGAGCTTGGCCATAATGTCATCCAAAAGGAGCTTGCCCTTTA
>RPPD01000532.1 GCA_003818675.1 Spirochaetaceae bacterium | reverse complement strand
TTAAATTTCTATATTTTAATTATTGATCAATCCTGTAAATCATGTTGATCATGTCTGGTTTATCTATCCAGATTCATTTGAATGCACATCAACAGTATGACACTTGCCACAATGATGCACGACTTGTATGATTGCCCAAATGGGAGAAAAGACTGAACTTTTTGATGACAGCGGCAAATCGCGCGGATTTTACTCTGATCAAAACCGTGTAAATGATCTGACTGGCAAAGAGTGGCTTTTCTGGACGCGCTCAGTCATCACCAAACCTTACCCGCCAAATATCGGGCACAAGCTGCGAAGCCTTCACGGGGGACAAAAACCGCCTGAGCTCTGCCGCGATATAGTATCGGTTTTCACTAAAAAGGGAGAATCGGTCCTTGACCCGTTCATGGGAGTGGGAGGAATCCTTTTGGGCTCTGCTCTTGCCATGCGGGATGCTGTGGGCATTGACATCAAGCAAAAGTGGATAGATATTTACCTCCAAGTCTGCGAAGAAGAATCAATCTCTGCCTGCAAGACAATCTGCGGTGATTCGTATGAAGTGCTTTCTGGCATTGGAGGCCGGGTCTTTGACATGGTATTCACAGATGTGCCTTATTTCCGCATGGACAGGTCAAAGAGGTCACAAGGTGTTTATAAAAAACACGGTGAGGATGCGAGGGAGGCAGTACAGTCAAAGCTTTCTGTTTTTAATGAAATTGACTATGCAGACACAAACGCGTGGCTTTCCGCCATGGAACGGATACTGGGTCTATCAGCAGGGCTTTTAAAGCTGGATGGGTACATGGCTGTTTTTATTGGCGATATGTACGCAGACAACCGCTATTTTGGACTGTCTGGACTGTTGGCAGAGAGACTTTCGCGCATCAAGGGGCTTGTCTGGAAGGCCAATCTGATCTGGTACGATGTTTCCAAAAAACTGCATCTTTATGGTTACCAGTACAGCTATATACCGTCCATGATACACCAGAATATCCTTGTTTTTCGCAAAGAGAAATAATTCAAAGATATGGCAGCTTCTGTCGATTATGTACCTTGGAGAGGAATAGACAATTATGAGAAACTTTTTAACGATAATTCTTTTTGGCATTGCACTTTGCGCCTGGGGAAAGCCATATGCGTTTGACTCCAACAATGACGGAAAAGAAGACAAGTGGTACGAGTATGCGAATGGCAACATAAGCCTGGAAAAAAGCGATATGAACTTTGACGGTGAGGTGGATTACCTGGCCCGCTTTGATATCAAGGGCCGCCGCGAGTACGAGGAGATGGACTCCAATTACGATGGCATAATGGACAACTGGTATTATTTTGCCAATGGCATTCTTGAAACCCAGAAGATAGACTCCAATTTTGACGAAAAAATAGACATTTGGATCTATCTGGCAGCAGACGGATACCGTGTGAAGAAATTCGAACGCGATACTGATTTTGACGGGGTAGTTGACAAGGTCAAGGTTTACGGGGAGTAATTTTCCGATGAACATACCTCTGACCGGATTCCATGCAATTGAAGAGATCTTGAGAAAAGGGCGGACCAGGGGGTCGCTCTATCTTTCACGCGATAAAAAGAAAAATGACTTGTTAAAGCAGCTTGCCGAGGAGGCGGGTGTATCGATTGCCCTGGTGGATGATGACGAGCTTGACCGTCTTTCAGGCAAGGCAGATCACCGTGGTGCGCTGTTGCTGTTAGACGAGATGCCACTGGCCTACAAGGACGACCTTGGATTTGTGTTGGCGGGAATACAGACTCCCAATGCCCTGGGAATACTTCTTGACGGAATAACAGATCCGCACAATTTTGGCGCTATAATACGTACAGCTGACCAATTTTGCGCGGATTTCATCATCACCACAAGCAGACGGAGCGTTGGAGAGACCCAGACTGTTGTAAAGACCTCGTCAGGCGCATCGAGTTACGCGACTATCATTACGATTCCAAATCTGAATAACGCGATTGTGGAGCTTAAAAAACATGAGTTCTGGATTTATGGCGCTGAAATGGATGCGCCTGCTGCCAACAGTGTCAATCTGAAGGGCAGGGTTGCGCTTGTGTTGGGCAGCGAAGGCAAGGGTCTGCACCGTCTTGTCAGTGAATCATGTGACAGTCTTTTAAGCATTCCCGCAAAGGGACATGTGGATTCCTTCAATGTCTCGGTGGCCGCTGGTATTCTCATGTATGAAGTCAGGCGCCAGCAGGGATTCTAGACTATCCTGTTCTTTCATTTTGGCATCTGAAAAATCGAG
>RPPD01000531.1 GCA_003818675.1 Spirochaetaceae bacterium | reverse complement strand
TAGTTCTGGACGATATATTTTTTTCTGTGCAGGGATTCCTTCCTGTAGCCTTTGTGTTTGATCGCGCGGCCCATATCCCGGAGTTCGCTCGACAGGTGCCTGGAACGGCTTATTCTTCTGGCAATGGCTGCAAGCTGCTTCCGGTTTTTGGCAAGAAAGACGTTGCTGGAAACAGACCCGGAAAAAGCCTTGATAACTGACTTTGCGTCATCTTCCGTGAGCGGCATGCTTGCTGCCATGTCCTCAAAAGTCCCGAAGGTGTGCGCGGTCACTTTCCCGGTTTTCTCTTCACCCAGGAGTTGCCTGAGGATTTCCATGAAGACCTTGTTGTGGTGCGCGCGGAAATACTTGAATTCGGGAACGAGTTCGGCTCCCTGCAGACTTAAGCCGAGCAGGATATCTTCAATGTAATCCTTGTAATGCCCTCCCTCGTCCTCTGAAGACGTGTAAAGGAAAAACTCCTTTGAATAATCCTGGCGGAAATCAATGGCGGAAAACGGGATGTATCGGACCTCCCACCCTTGTCGGGCAAATTGCTCCTTTAAAAGTTCCTTGTTCATGCCGCTCCGGTATATCGGGGCGAGGTAACTGGAACCAAAATAACCTTTGTAATCAACAAGCAGGTTTATATTTTTCATTCTTTCTCCAATTCTATATGATCTTTCCATCCGTCTGAAGGTTGCATGTCCAGCCGGGGCATTTCGTCGAAAGGAACGGATACCAGCCCGCTTGTCCCATGGTTTCCCAATGCGGTTCCCGTTATTTTTAATTTCCCCGTGTCACCATTAAAAGAGAAAGTGTCCTTGAGTCGCTTCGCTTCCCTCAATTGGGGGATTTTCCGCCAGTCAAATCCCATCAGGCGTGAACAGCAGATGTCGTGGATGACAGGATTGCAGCCCAGTGTGAGAAGCCCTGTGCGCCGGGCTGCAGGTTCCAGCGGGCCGTTCCTCTCTCCCGCAATAATTCCTTCGCCGATGCAAATATAGGATCGTTGCTGTTTCCCTGTTAATACGCCCCTGTTGTCCGTTGTCCAGAGCAGCCGGTTCAGGTCCAGGATCGGGCGCCAGATCGTGTCATTGCCGTACCAGTCGCCGTTTAGGAAAAAATTATGCCGCCCTGCCTTGGAGGGAAGAGCGGCTGTGTCGCTTGTTGCCCTTTTACGGAGATCCTTCCTGAATATCCGCTTGATAAACTTTCTGTTGATGAAGCGGGTGATTTTCCAGAGAAGGCGCGAGCGGCTTTGAAGGAGCCTTTCAGCATTTGATGTGAGGATTTTAAGCAGGAACTGATCGTCATCGAATTCATCACCTCCCTGTTTCCTTGAGCCGCGTTGGAAATGGGGAAGCCAGCTTTTGTCGCCGACAATGCCGATGAGGTTTTTCATGGCCAGCGTAACGCCGGCTTTTTTGTGAGTCTTGATCTTGGGCAGGTTGATGAAGAGCCGGGCTTTCAGGATGCTGCGGGGAATTACATAATAGTGTTTCATAGTCTGGTTGCGCCAAGCCTGTTTTGCCACTGGATTCACATCGCCATAACCGGGGCAAAGCCATTTGGATTTGGAAGAGATGTCGTCCAGAAAGCTTTCCGGGAGCGTGACATGTTCATAACCTGCGGGATCGCCTGGAGCCTCTGTCGTTGTCAGAAAGCCGCTGGAATCAATGCGTGCAATCTGCCGGCGCAAATCCAGGCAGGCCAGGGAAAGATCAAAATGGCAGGTGTAATAGTCTGCAAGGGCCCTGATGCCTGTTTCTTCCATTATTGCGGCGAAGCTGGCGCCCTGAATGGGTACATCGGCGATGATGACATTGACCTTGATATTCTCCTGGCATTGCAGGAGATAGATAAAATCAAGCAAAGGGCGGATAATGGAACCATGCGTTGTCATGCAATGCTTTCCGCCGGCATCAGGCGGTTCATGCATCACCAGGTTGGGTTTTATTACGATCGTCTCCCCGTCCTTTACCAGTCCCCGAAACGGATTCCACGCGGGACTTCCCTGGTTTTCCCTGTCCAGTCCTGATTTTTCAAGCAGGTTCCGGACAGCCTCGTACACCTTATTTCCCGGATCCAGGTCCGGAAATGCAAAGCGGGCTTCAGGGTAGGGCTTGTCGGGATTAAAAGGGGGCTCGGGATAGGACAGTGAATTGTTTAATATGAATAAAAAATCCGGCTTTTCCATTTCAACCATTTTATAGGGCTTCTGTTGCTATTGCTTTTTTCTGACGCGCAATGAGCTTCCGGACCTGCGGG
>RPPD01000530.1 GCA_003818675.1 Spirochaetaceae bacterium | reverse complement strand
GGGCCCGTTTGATTTATTGCTGTGCATGGAAAAAACGGATGCGGCCAGACAGGTTCTGCGCATCCTGTTCTCGAATCAGAATCCAAACGGCGGATGGCCGCAGTGGTGGATGTTCGACAGCTACTCCGCCATAAGGGCCGACAGCGCTCATGGAGATATTCCTTACTGGTGCCTGATCGCCCTCAGGAACTATCTCGGAGTCACCGGTGAATTGAAGCTCCTCGACGAGAGGCTGCCCTACTATCATGAAAAAGGCGCCTCCCATGCGGAAAAAACGACGCTGGGCGAGCATGTGGACAGGCTGATCAGGATGATCGTCGATTCATTCATCCCCGGAACCGCCTTGGTGCCCTACGGAGGCGGCGACTGGAATGACTCCCTGCAGCCGGTCAGCGGGGAATTGGCGCAGCGCATGATTTCCAGCTGGACGGTGGAAATGAATTACCAGGCCTTTAAGCAGTATCAGAAGGTGTATGAGATGGCCGGAGAAACAGCTAAGGCGAAAGAGCTGAAGGAAATCTGTGAAAGGATAAGGGCGGATTTCAATAAAACCCTGGTCAGGGACGGCGTGGTTGCGGGTTACGGCCTGATTGAGGACGACCGCACAGTCCGCTTGCTGCTTCACCCGGCCGAGGACAGGACCGGCATCCGTTACAGCCTGCTGCCGATGAATCGCGGGATTATCAGCGGAATTTTCACAAAAGAACAGGCCCGTCATCACCAGGATCTTATCGAAGAGGTACTGAAAGGCCCTGACGGCGCCCGTTTGATGGACCGTCCCCTCAAATATAAAGGGGGCATTCAAACCCTTTTTCGGAGAGCCGAAAGCAGCACTTTCTTCGGTCGTGAGATCGGCCTCATGTACGTGCATGAGCACCTTCGCTATGCCGAGGCGCTGGCCCGCACGGGCAGGGCGGATGCCTTTCTGAAAGCGCTTCGCCAGGCGATTCCCGTCGCATACAGGGATATTGTCCCCTGCGGGGACATCCGCCAGTCCAACTGTTACTACAGCAGTTCGGACGTCATCTTTAAAAATCGTTATGAAGCGGATGAGCGTTACGATGAGATTAAAACCGGAACAATCACCCTTAAAGGCGGGTGGCGGGTTTATTCCAGCGGACCGGGCATTTATATCGGCCTGATCGTTTCACGATTGCTCGGTTTACGGAAAGACTCCGGGAATGTGATCATCGATCCTGTCATGCCGCATTCTTTGGATGGTTTATCCGCCTCAATGGATTTCATGGGACATTCCGTGAGGTTCCTTTATAAGATAAAGGAAAATAGTCATTCCCCCAAAGTGATTACCATGAACGGCAAAGCCGTTGAATTCACGGTTGAAAATAACTGTTATCGCCGGGGCGGAGCCGTTATTCCAGCAGATCGGTTTTTGGCCATGCTGGATAAGAAGGATAACCTTGTCGAGATTCAATCGTGACAGCACCCAAAGCCCTGATGGAATCACCCGGTTTCCGGACCTTCGGTCACAAGCTTTGGGTGCTGCCCCGACGGGCCGAATCCCGCTTTGCGGGACCAAACTATTGTATTTTGTTGAAATTGAAGGCTTGCGGCGGGGTAGTTCAATGTGCGGTCAGATGAAAACCCTGATTGACAGGACGTGCTCCAGGTATACGGAAATCAGAAATAAGGAGTTTTATTCTTCGTATTTCAGTCCTGTTTTGGCGAAGTCTTGAATGTCAAGAGCCTGAAGCAGGGGAAGACGGTAATCGAGACCATGTTAAAAAATTTGCTGAAGCCATAGATCTCCCGAGTACATCATTTCCTCGGATTCTCCAAGTGGAACTGCCCGTGGAGAATTTTGCAGGGTGTCGCACACAATGGGAGCCGCAACAGGCGATCCGCGGTCCTTCGTCGGAGACTTGGTTTTTGATTGACATTTAAATAGAAAATAACTAACTTACTTATAATATTCCTGAGGACAATTTCTTGATTCGTGGTTTCACATTAAAAAAATCAAATCAAAAGCACAGGAGAGCGATTTCGTTCATATTCTGCGTTCTATTCGTGTTTGCGATCTTCGTCTCTGCGTTTCATTTCCACAAGAATGCGATCATTGTAAAAAATTGCCCCATTTGCTATTTTAAAACATTTGTTCAATTGAAAATCACCTTGTATTTCGCGCTCATCCTTCTATCGCTTCCATTGAATCGCTTTTTAGAAAACTTGTTCAATCTCAAGCCTGTCTCGCATTTCCGCTTGTATCCTTTGTTTCCGACAGGACCCCCTGTCGT
>RPPD01000529.1 GCA_003818675.1 Spirochaetaceae bacterium | reverse complement strand
GTTTCCAGCCCCGCCCTGGTTTTGGCGATGATCTCTTTGACCCTTGCCCTGTTAACGCGGGAAAAATAATGTCCGTCAGCCACAACTGTGGGTCCCAAGGCACAGGCTCCAAGGCAATTGACCGTCTCTACGGTGAACTCCTTGTCAAATGTTGTTTCGCCAGCCTTGATCCCCAGCTGGTTTTCAAATTCACCAATGATCTTGGGGGCGCCACGCACATGGCAGGCTGTCCCCAGACAGACCAGCACAAGATGTTTCCCTCGGGGTTTTAAGGTGAAGGCCTTGTAAAATGTCGCAACGCCATACACATCCACAAGAGAATGCCCGGTTTTGTCAGCGACAAGCCTCAGCGTATCCTCGGGGAGGAAGCCCTGAGCTTTCTGAATTTCTTCCAGCAGCGCGATCAAGCTGCCCTTTTTATCCTTGTATCTGTCTATTATGACAGTGATATCTTCTTTATTCATATACCGTCCTTTTAATTGAATAGATTACAATGGGTTATTGATAATCCTCGCAATGCCATATGCCTTCGGACTTTTTTTCATGTGAACATGACGACTGGTTCTCACAATCAACGCACAGTCCCTTGTATTGCCCTGTTTGACGGGAGCCCGCTGCATCAGGAAGCATTGAAGTCCCGTTTTCTGGCATGGCAATAATTGTTTTTTTGACAGGCGGGACCGCACTCTCGAACTCTTCGCATTCCCATACAGGATCAGTGTGGTTGTTGGATAGCGAGCAATTGGAAGCATTAATGCAATCGGTGCAAAGTCCTGCGGATGAGTGATCTTTATTTTTTTTATCCGGCATTTTTATCACTTCCCCCCGCCTTTAATAAAGCAATATTCATACCAAGTTTTTCAGGGAAATGATTTTTACTTTGCGGCAGGCATTTTTTTTATTAAAATCAGAAAAAAATCAGAAATAGTTGCTATTATAAGTCTTATATTGTTCTTTCCAACTCAATTTGAATGCAATATGCCGATTGTCAAAAGCCAAAATGAGGAAAAAGGATTCAAAAAATGGGAGAAAACAGGGGAAAATATGGCCAGTGGGGAATTTTTCCCCATGTCACATCATCTTGTCGCGCAAGGTTTTCCTGTCAATCCCAAGAATTTTCGCGGCTTTGGTTTTATTGTTGTCAACGCTGCTTAGAACATTGCGGATGTACTCGGCTTCCACTTCAGCCAGGGTGCGGTTCAAGCCTGTCTTGCTGTTGGCTGAAAAACGCATCAGGGATGGGAGATCAGCAACCTCGATCACATCGCCGTCTGCCATGATTGAAAGGCATTGAACGAGGTTTTCCAGTTCGCGCACATTTCCCGGCCAGTAATAATTCTTGAGAATCTGCAATGCCCCGGGGGAAAAGCGGAGTCCGGGTTTGTTCAATTCCCTGGTGAACTTGTTCATGAAATAGTCCGTTAAAAGCAGAATATCGTCGCCCCTTTCGCGAAGAGGGGGGAGGTCGATGGAAATCACATTCAGGCGGTAATACAGGTCCTCGCGGAAAACCCCCTTTTTCACAAGGTCGAGTATTTTCTTGTTGGTCGAGGCAACAATCCTTATGTCCACTTTCTGCGGGCGTCTGGAGGCGATCATGTAAACCTCCCTGTCCTGAAGCACCCGTAGCAGTTTTACCTGCATTGTGAGGCTGGTCTCGCTTATCTCGTCAAGGAAAATTGTTCCGCCGTCCGCTGTCTGGAAAAAGCCCGCGCGTGTTTCGAAAGCTCCGGTAAAGGCGCCCTTGACATAGCCAAAAAGCTCGCTTTCAAGAAGGCTTTCGGGAATTCCGCCGCAGTTGACAGGCACGAACGGGGCGGAGGCACGCGCGCTCGTGTAGTGGATGGCCCTGGCCGCTAGTTCCTTTCCTGTGCCGCTTTCCCCCGAGATCAGGACCGTGGCCTGGGTTGCAGCGGCCTTGGCCAGGGTTCGAAACACCTTCTGCATTGCTTCAGATTCACCGATCAGGCCGTGCGGCGAACCCTGCCTGCCCGCGAGCTGGTTTCTGATGTTTTTGCGGAGGTTCAGGTTGTCCATTGCCTTTTGCACTGTGGCCAGGAGTTCAGTATCCGTAAATGGTTTGGGAAGGTATTCGAAAGCGCCTGTTTTCACCGCGTCCACTGCGCCCTTGATTGACGGGTAGCCGGTAATCACAACCACCTCCATGTCACTGAAATTTTCCCGCACATGGCGTATAAGGTCATTGCCGCTTACTTCAGGCATTTTGATGTCTGTAATGACAAGATCGACTGGT
>RPPD01000528.1 GCA_003818675.1 Spirochaetaceae bacterium | reverse complement strand
TGTTCGGAATAATCATTTTTCCATTTGGGTGTTCCTGTGGCATTTCCAATAAAAGAGATCAGGTTGACGTCGTTTCCCCTGGCCGCGTCCGCCAGGCCCTGCCACGGGATTGACGCCCATTCCAGGAGAAGCTCGGTATTGAAATACCCGATTGTCAGGCGCCCGCCTTGTGTAAGCCGGTCTTGTAATGAATCAAATTGACAGTTAACAAGAAATTTTTTACGGTTAAACCGCAATTTTATTTGCGCGGTATTTTCGCTTGAATTACAATTAAAGAAGACCATTTCAGGAGATTAAAGCCATGATAAAAAAAACCGCCTTGTCGCTGTTTATAATCATTCTTGCAGCAATGGCCTTCGGCGATGAAACAACGCTCACCCCGGCCCGTCTGGCAGGCTCGACCTGGGGGAATCATCCTGACCTGGCAGCACAGGAGCGGGTTGGGCTTTTCGGCGGGATATTTGTCCAATTTAAAAGCGACATGACCTTTGCCGCCACCCTCGGTCCAGGCCAGGGCGGCGAATATACCTTTGCGGGCACATTTGAGATAAAAAACAACAAGCTCACTTTGTACACGATCACGCAGGACGGCAAAAAAACATGGATTGCCGACGGCGTTCTGTACTATAAAAACGAGGGCTATCCATATCCGTATTATTTCATCCAGTTTCCGAAATCCTTCACGTCAATCGGAGAAAAGGTTTTCTGCCCCTCCCCCTTCAATGATTTCATTCTGCTTGATTTGACCACCACACATACGCAGGGAAATAAGATCGAGTTTGACGGTGTACAGGCAATAGTTTTTAATGCATCAGGAAAAACCACTGAAGTGTTAAACACCCGCGTTTCGCCGTCGGTCAACGCCCAGCGCAAGACATTCAGTACAATGCAGGGCTTGCACTCGACCATCCCAAAGGGCTCTGCAATCAGGATTTTGGCGCGGACAGCAGACAAGGTGAAAATCGGCGATGTGGAAAATTACTGGTATTACATTGAGTACTGGCCTGATGATTCAGGAACTGTTCATGCCTGGGTTTTTGCAGAATACATCAAACTGGAATAAATTTCAGCAAGCCTGGCAGCAGCTTTTGACGCTGAAGACCTGGCCAGCGCATATTCATGATTGCGCGCGGACATGCGCCGCATTGCCTGAGGATCCATGACCAGTGTTTCAATTGCTTCGGCAAGCGCGACGGGATTTCTGACAGGCACAAGATAACCCATCTCTCCATGCACAAAAAAATCAGGTATTGCGCTGATGGGCGTCATTATTGCAGGCATGCCAAAGGCCATGGCTTCCATCAGTGCATTCGGCATTCCCTCGCCATCATGGCTCGGCAGGCAGAAAATATCATGCGTTTCAAGAATTTTTTTCTTTTCCGTACCCGAGACATATCCCCGCAGAACAGCAGCTTCAGCCAGATCGTGTCCGCTAATCCAGCGCTTAACCTGGTCAAAATAACGGCCAGTACCCGCAATTGTGAGCGTTACCCGCAATCCTCTTGAACGTACAATGCTCAGAGCCTCGAGCACGTCAAATATCCCTTTTTCCTCCTGCACCGAGGCCAGAAACAACAACTTTGCGGTTTCAGCCCGTGAGCACAGGCGTTTGAATCGCGCGAGCCCTGCTCCTGAATATTTTTCAACCGGATCAAAGCCTTCAAGGAGGCTGTCATTGAAAACTGTCGTTTCTGTGAAAAACCTGCATTTCATGCCCATCCCGCGAAGCCACTCCATGAATTTGGGTGACAGTACAATACATGCGTTTGCGCGGGGATAGGTCAGACGAAAAAACCACCGCAGCTTCTTTTCCACGGTTTTTTCAAAACTTTTATGCCAGCCACGGAAAAAAACAAGTACAGGAACGCGCAGAAGTTTTGCGGCAAGGATGAACAATCCCTCCCTGAAAAAGCTCTTTGGATTAAAGGATGGATTAATATGCACAAGATCAGGACGCTGCGTGACGATCCGGAAAATAAAACGGAGCTGGTCAACAACCGGGTGGATCAGGGGAACAGAAGCATGAGTACTTCCAATCTCGAATACCGATATTTTCGCAACAGCCGGGTCAATATGCGGAAGGACTGAATTATAGTAAAACGCAACCCCTCCCTGGTCTTTCAGGGAGGGGCAGGTCAGAAGAATTCGCATGGATCAAATATAGACTATTTGAAGCAACGGCGCCACCGCGATCGGAAGATCTGGCACTACTGCGCTCCCGCAGCCCCCACTGTGCGCATTGAATTATTGACTTGT
>RPPD01000527.1 GCA_003818675.1 Spirochaetaceae bacterium | reverse complement strand
CGTGTGATTTCCCTGTTCAGTATTTTTACAAGTATTTCAAAATCCGGCGACTTGGCGTCATAGGCTGCCGGGAATCCGCCGCCGATGTCCAGTATTTTTAGAGGGAATCCCTTCTTCCTCGCGTCGTTGAAAATGGTTGAGGCAATTCCAAGGGCTTCGGAGTAATTGTCGAAATTGGTACACTGGCTGCCCACATGAAATGAGAGGCCTTCCACTGCCAGGCCTGCATCAAACACCTGCTGTATGAGATTTGCAGCATCGCCGGGATCGGCGCCGAACTTTGAGTTGAGTTCCACCTGTGAGCCTGTGTCCGGAACCTTGAGCCTGAGCACGAGTCCGGCGGTGTCGCAGTACTGCTTTATCTTCCTGATTTCATCCGGATTGTCAAATGTGACCAGCGGCTTGTATTCCTTTATCTTGGTAAGTGTATCGCGGTCCTTGATGGTGTTGGAAAAAATGATCTTGTCCCAGACAAAGTCTTTTTGGTCCTTTGGTTCAAAATCCATTATATATTTGTACACTTGCATGAACTCGTTGTATGAGGCCACGTCAAAACTTGAACCTTCGCGGAAAAGGGTCTCGATTATTTCCTGCGTGGAGTTGGCTTTCACCGCATAGTAGCATTGCACATTGGGAAGATGCTTCTTGAATGTCTGGTAATTCTGCCGTATGATCTGGTGATCAAGGACAAAGAGAGGCGTCCCGTGTTTTTGTGCCAGATCCATAAGATATTTCTTCATTGAAATTGTCCTCTCATCATATCAGGGAAGTTTCTTCATCAGCGATTCAAGATCGCCGATTTCCCTGTTGTGTTTAAGATAAGACTCCACGAGTTTGCGCCGCAGTTCATCTCCCCGGTCGTAAAGGCGTTTAAACTTTTTAGGAGACGTGTTCTGCAGTGTATATGCCACCAGAAGCGGAAATGCGACCGTCACGTCAACATATGCCGTCACGGCCTGATCTATCTTTGACGGGTCTATCTTGCCCCAACTTGCCGCCTCGGAAGGTGGAGCACCAGAAAGCCCGCCGGTATCAGGCCTGGCATCCGTGATGTTGATGTCATAATCCTGACCGGCACCGGGGATCATGAGCACTTCCTGAATCTGCGGCGCTGTCTGGAGCATAAAGTTCTTGGGACTGCCGCCCCCGATCAGGATCACCCCGGTCTTTCCATTCTCAAAGTCCTTGGCATTCAGGATTATGGCTGTGGAATCGTTCACGTCAAGGCTTGGATTGATTTTCAGCTTGAACTTGTTCCCGAGCCCCTTGGCCTCCGCCAGGAGTTCCAGGCCCGCGATATTCATGCCGATGGTGGAATCCCCCGGCGACGAGGTGAAAACCGGGATACCGTTGCGGTACGCGGCAGCCAGGATGCTCACCTCGCCCAGCTTCTTTTCCTGCTCGATTTCATTTATTGCCTTGCCAAGATGGTGATAGAACTCCCGCGTGCCCATCTCCTTCTGGAACTCAGGGCGAAGCATTATCTTGCGCAACCTTTTGTCAGTCTCCATCAATACGTCTTCAAAGTCAAACAGGATGTCATAAATGCGTGTGACGCCCTTGCTGCGCAGGTCGGCGTCATTGACCGCGTGGCTGCCCCTGTGCAGGGACATGTCGAAGGCAAAGTGGAGATCATGGTACATGTTTGCGCCAGTGGTGGAAAGCCAGTCAACAAATCCATGGTTTATGAGCGGAATGATCGTGGATGGACCGAGGCCTGCCGGAGTGAGAGCTCCAGCGATTGAGAGCCCGACAGTGACATCCGCGGCTGAGTATTTTTCCTTCATGAGATGACATGCCGCGCGCAAACGGCCGCCGTTGTAGGCGTCCATGTTATCTACAATGGAAGTGATGTCAACACCTGCAGCCAGGGCTTTTGGCATGACGCGCTTCCCGGCCAGATACTTTTCCCTGCCGGGACAGCTTTTCTTGTCGGAACCGGCGTGGCTGTGCTTGTCGTGTTGCATGGCAGGCCCTCTCCTCGCGCTCGAGTTTTTCAAGACGGCTTTCACTTTATGCGGGAGAGAACAATATGTCAAGAACGAAATCTGCGGGCTGCTGAACGCATCGACCGCATTGACAGGCCTGATTTGCTATTCAGCTGCCCATCTCCCTCGCTATTTCTCCCATGATAATAGCGACTTCGTTCATGGTTGACTCCTGACAGCTGCAAAAGTAATTATATTTTGTACCCTATTATTCTGATATTTTCAATGCTTGCCGCGTTTTATCCCTGATGTCCACGGGCACGTCCCAT
>RPPD01000526.1 GCA_003818675.1 Spirochaetaceae bacterium | reverse complement strand
TTCCAATTGAATCGCCTATTTTCTGGGACCCGCCCACGATGTTTGTGACGCCTGAGAGTATCTCCCTCGTCCCGCCTGACATTTCGGACATCGCCTGGGTGATCTCGTCCATGGCGTGTGCGACACTGTCTATTTCCTGGCTTATTTTGGCGAAGGTCTGGGTGATCTCGCGGTTGGTGGAGATGGACTGGTTGACCTCATCGAAATAGGTCTTCAGGTTGCCGGTAATCAGCTTCAGGTTCAAGTCAGTCTGTTCGGCGAGCCTGCGGATTTCCTCGGCGACGACCGCAAAACCCCTTCCCGCATCGCCCGCATGAGCCGCTTCAATTGCCGCATTCAGGGCGAGGAGATTGGTCTGCCCTGAAACCTGCTTTATCATGTTGATGATTTCGAAAACCGAATTGGCCTTTTCCCCTATGCCCTCGATTACCTGCGATGCGGTCTGGACCTTTTCCTGCGCCTCCTGTGAGGTGGAAAGCAAGTGGTCCATGACAGATTTGCGGGAGGTTGAAATATCAGAAACACTGTGAATGGCAGCGGTCATCTCCTCGATTGATGCGGAAACTTCACTTATGATGGCGTTGTAATCCTCAATTCCATTTTTCACCACTCCCGATGATTTGACAATCTCCTGGTTTGACGCAAGCGAAGTTTTTGACTCATCGTAGAGTTCCTTGATCTCGGACTGGATGCTGGTGAGGTTTGACCAGATTGTCTCAAACTGCTGCATGGTATGGCCGGATGCGGTAATAAGCTTTTCGCCTATTGCAAGACCGTCCTTTGAGGATTCGATCATGTTGTTGATTCGGGTAAGACGCTGTTGGTTTTTCTTCGATTCCTGGACTATGATCTGGATTCTCTCCTCGACGATTCCCGAGAGGAAAAAGAGTATCAATGAACCAAGGCTGTAGAAGGTGAGGCCCGTCGCCAGGTCCCTGATCACTGTCCCGTCCACGCCCAAGCCACGGTAGGCGCAGAAGACCAGCATGAATACGGGCATGGATGATCCTGAGATGAAAATGTATGAGAGCAGCTGTCGCTTTGTGAGCGAAATGAGGGATACGATGCAGAGTCCGGAAAAAAGCCCGGCTACGTATTTGTAATACTCGATTGCGGATTCATTCTGGAAAAAAATAATCGCAAATACGATAAGGACAATGGCGTTCAGGTATATGTAGACCGCGGCTTTGTGGCGGTGGACACGCACAAGAAAAAGGATCAACGCCAGAAGGATTATCCCCGTGATGTTCGCCGCACTTCCCACAAACACCTCAGTGGGCGTCAGCGCGGGTTTTGTAATAACCAGAAAAAATGCGCCGATGAGAAAAAACATGTTGACAATGGCGGCAATGACCAGTCCTTTTATTTTTTTCTGGATTTCCATAGGCAGGTCCATGTAGGAGTGCAAAAAATAGTCTGTAAATTGTTTTTTGGATCGCTCTTTTATGGCCATGTGTTCTGTATCCACAAGACTAATGCTTTCAATTCAGGAATTCCAGAAAAAAAGAAAAATATCCTCGCTTGATCCGGATTTCCGGTCTTGACTCTGCAGCAGGGGGAAAAGTATGTTTGTACCATTCGAGGTGTGCTGTGAAAAGATACTCTGTCGGGATTGTCATTGTCACAAGTGTGGCAGCATGCGGACTTGTCCTGTTCCTGTTTGTCCTGCCGGGTGTTGCAATCTGTTCGGGTATATCTCCTGTCTCCATGACCGATTCTGCAGATCCTGTGGCTTCAAATCCGCTCTCGATAGAGGCCTTGCGCAAAAGGTCATTTTCCGCACAGGAACTGGTCACAGTTGAAAATCTGGGGGACATGGGGCTTTACACAAGCAGGATCGTGAGTTATGAGGCCGATGGTTTGACTTTGCGGGCACTCCTCAATATTCCCAAAAACAGCAAACCCGGTCAGGGATTTCCGGTTGTGGTGGTCAACCACGGTCACATCACGCCTGCCCAATATTCAACCACTGGATCCTATGTCTATATTTCCAGATTTTTCCCGGAAAACGGTTTTATTATGCTCAAGCCGGATTATCGCGGACATGGAAAATCGCAGGGCGAAACAGAAACCAGGCTTGGAAGGCCGCCATATGCAGTAGATGTCCTGGTCTTGATTGCCGCCATTCCTTCCATCAAGGAAGCCGATGCCGGGAATGTCTTTCTCTGGGGCCATTCCATGGGCGGAGAGGTGAGCCTCGCTGTGCTTGAGGCAAACAACAGCCTGCGCGCGGCATCGCTGTGGGGCTCGGTTTCGGC
>RPPD01000525.1 GCA_003818675.1 Spirochaetaceae bacterium | reverse complement strand
TCCACATTCACAAGCACAGGCGAGGAGATTCAGGGCATGATGACCTCCACAAAGGAAATCCACTCCCAGCTGTCCGAGCAGGCAGAAAGCACGGCCGGAACCAACCGTGAACTTGATCAGGCTCTGGGTGCCGTCGCCACCATATCCGACAGGATCACTGACCAGGCGAGCATTGTTGAACAGAACTCGGCGGCAATCACCCAGATCACTGCAAATATCCGCTCGGTGCACCGGAATACCGAGAACGCCCTGTCCATTTCCGGCGAACTTGACGAGCGTTCCAGGCAGGGAACCGAGGCGGTGGGCTTCATCATCGAATCAATCAACGATATCGACGGCTTCTCCAAAAAAGTGGGGGAGGCGATCGAGGTCATTTCAATGATCGCGGACCAGACCGATATCCTCGCGATGAATGCGGCCATAGAGGCGGCGCATGCCGGGGATTATGGTAAGGGATTCGCGGTTGTCGCGGACGAGATCCGCAAACTCGCCGAACTTTCCTCGGCAAGTGCGAGGGAAATCCTCTCCACCCTCGGGCTCATGTTTGCCATGATACAACAGGCAGTGGAACGCGCATCCCATTCAGGAGAGGCTCTTGCGGCTATCGGGGACGGGGTCACCCAGAGCGGGGCAATCATAGCCGAGATCACGCGGGCCATGTCGGAACAGATGCAGGGCGCTTCCTCAATGAGTGAATCCTATGCCAGGTTGCTGGCTGTGACCGAGGACCTTAAGGAATTCATGTCATCCCAGTCAAAAAGCTCGGACTCGGTGAAAACCGAACTGGCTGCCATGGAGGAAAAGACCAAAAATATCCAGGGAGCGCTTGATGAACTTGTGCACGGCGATGAACGGGTGAGTTCCCAGGTGGCGCGTGTATTGCAGATATCGGCGCGGAACAGGGAACTGGTTGGCGATCTCTTCAGGACAATCAATTCTTTCAAGCTCGGCGACGATCCGGGTTCCCAGGCATAAACCTGATTGACCTCAATTTATTACTGCAGTACTAAAAAATATTATAAAAGTATTCGGTGTCCCGTGAAATTATTTTCACAATGTGATATTATTTCTTTTAATATACCAGACACTTTTTCCAGTCCTTTCAAAAATGTTTATTGGGGAGAAACGAATGAAAAAATTTGTTTTTGTCATCAGCGGAATCCTTGTACTCTCGTTGTTGATCGGATGCGAGGTACTGTTTTTGCCTGAAAATAATACCGGATCAGATACAGATACGGGATCTGTATTGTATTATAGCACACCCAGGGAAACATGGACTGTCATGGTCCACTTTGCAGTTGACAACAATATAGATTATGGAATGGAAAGGTCCAGGGGTACTGTCACAAACTACTTGGACACGCTTGAAAGAATTGAGGCCGCGGATATTGGCAATAAAATTGATATTGTTGTTTTAATGGACTGTTACAATGTTGATACATATGACGTCGGGTACGTGAGCACTTTCCAGGACGGGTACTATCACCTCTCGGGGGGCAAGTTTGCCGATGACCTGGTTACCTCTTTTACCGAAGTCAACTCTGGAAGCCTGTCTGCAGTTAATGCGTTTCTTGACTGGGCAATCACGAATTATCAGTCTGATGGCTACATGTACTCTGTCTTCAATCACGGTTCGGGATTTGATGACGCGAGCGCGGAGGGCACATACCCGGGTTTGGATCGTGGCATTGGATTTGACGACAGTCACAATGACTGCCTGACCCACCATGAACTGGGCCTGGCAGTTGCACATCTCAAAGCCTCCATCGGCCATAACCTGGACCTCTTTCATGCATTTGCATGTCTTATGGGCGGTGTGGAACTTGCCTATGAAATCCGTGATAATGCAGACTACCTTCTTTTCTCGGAGGAGCTTTTTCCCGCGTACACCTGGTCCTACGAAGGGCTTTCGGTCATCACTGACACGTCAGGAGGAATAACTCCTCTGGAAATAGGAACTGCTTTTTGCGATTCCGCCGATGCATACTATGGAGCATCAGGGAAAAATATTCCGGGGGACCGAACTTGATGGCGATGGTAGCCAGCGGGGGAGCCAGAAACGTCAAGGCCACGACGGAAAACGTTCCGGCGATGAATGATCCAAAGGCGGCAATCCCCAGGGCGGGTCCCGCTCTCCTCTTGCGTGCCATCTGGTAATCGTCCAGACAGGTCACCACGGAGGCTACTTCACCCGGGATATTGACCAGGGTCGAGGTCGTGGACCCCCCGTACATGGCGCCATAATAAATCCCGGCCAGCATGATG
>RPPD01000524.1 GCA_003818675.1 Spirochaetaceae bacterium | reverse complement strand
TGTTCCTGGGATTCTTAAATTGTACCAAAAATGGGAATTTGAAAATGTACCACTTCTTGCCTTGTTCCTGTCGTAGATTACCTGTGTCATCTTACGACAGGGGGTATCTTCATGACAAGTCAGGAGGATGCAGTGGATATCATTGCTTTGAAAAAGCGAGGTTTTTCGAACCGGAAGATCGCTGGGCAGCTGGGAATTGATCGCCGGACGGTCAAAAAGTATGTTTCGGACCCCGGAAAAGCTTTTAATCCGAGACAACCTGGTCCAACAAGGAAGAGCAAGTTGGATCCATTTATCGGGAATATCAAATCCTGGATTGAACAAGATCCGTTTTTCAGTTCCGTGTGGGTGTACGACCGGCTCAAACCCATGGGATACACGGGAGGATACGATATCGTCAAGAAGTATGTCCGCGGGTTGAAAGCGAAACGGGCTAAAGTCGCCTACCTGCGTTTCGAGACGGAACCCGGCCTTCAGGCCCAGGCGGACTGGGCGGAGTTTGCCTGGGATCTGCCCGACGGTACGAGCCAGGTTTTTTATCTGTTCGCGATGATCCTGGGATTTTCCCGGAAGTTGTACTGCGAACTGGTCGAGAAATGCGACCTGACTACGTTCCTGGACTGCCACATCCGGGCATTCGAATACTTCGGTGGGGTGCCCGGCGAGATCCTCTACGACCGGATGAAAAACGTGTTCATCCGGAAGCTGGCAGGGAAAACTGAATTTAACCGTTCGTTGACCTCTCTGGCCCTGCATTATGGTTTTAAGCCCATGGTGGCGCCAGCCTATGCTCCCTGGGTGAAAGGCAAGATCGAGCGGCCGATCGATTTCGTCAGGGAGGGGTTCTGGCGAGGATACGGCATGACCAGCCTGGAACGGTCCAACCGGGATCTTCTGGAGTGGCTTGAGATGAAATCTCAGCGCATCCACGGCACCACCCATGAACGCGTCTGCGACCGATTTGAGCGGGAAAAACCGACTTTGGGGGCTCTCCCCGGGACTGTTTTTGATACGTCTTACCAGGCATTCAGGCCGGTTCATAAGGACTGCACAGTTCATTTTGAAACCAACCGGTACATGGTACCTCACACCCTGGTCGGAGAAAACCTCGTTTTGAGGGTGAAAAACAAGGTCATTCGTATTTATAACGACAGCACCCACATTGTCACCTACGGCATACCCGAACAAAAAGGCCAATTCCTCTTCGAACAGCGGTTCATCGATGCCTTGAGGAATGACCGGGAGATGAGCCGGATCAAGTACGGCCGTGGCATCCGTAGCCGCAAAGGCCGGGCTGTCACAATAAGCCCATCCATACCCCCCTGGGCCATTGACGTGGAGACCCGTTCACTGAACATCTACGACCTCGTTCATGAGCAGACACCTGTTCTCCAGAAGGAGGTGGCGGCATGAGTGACACTTTGGTCCTGGAAAGGCTCCAAAGCAACCTTTCGCGTCTGAGGCTGCCCAGAATAGGCGCCATGCTCCCCGAAATGGCCTCTGTGGCACAAGAGCAAGGGAAGAGCTACCTGAGCTTTCTTGATGAGCTCCTGGAGGAAGAAGTCGGTCAGAAGGAACAGCGGCGTATCGAAACCCTGCTCAAACTGTCCGGACTTCCCTTCACTAAAACCATCGAAGAGTTCGATTTTCCCTTTCATCCGAAACTGGACCGGCAACATGTTCTTACTCTTTTCGACCTGGACTTTGTCCGCAGAAAAGAAAACGTCATTTTCCTTGGCCCTCCGGGCGTCGGGAAGACCCATCTGGCGGTGGCCTTGGCGGTCAAGGCGTGCCGAAGCGGCATGACCATCTTTTTCACCACCATGGCTGACTTGATCACCAAACTCAAGAAAGACCAGGATCTCGGGAACAAGATCCGGCAAAAAAGTTACTTCCGATCTGTTCTGGTCATCGTTGATGAAGTCGGCTATACGCCTGTCTCTCGTGAGGAATGTCATCTCTTCTTCCGGTTCATCTCACACCGATACGAACGAGCCAGTACCATCATCACGTCGAACAAATCCTTCACCGATTGGGCGGAACTCTTTCATGATCAAGTGATCGTCACAGCCATTTTGGATCGTTTGCTGCATCATTCGATCGTGGTCAATATCAAGGGCAACAGCTACCGGCTTCGGGACAAATTGGGAAAGGAGGTTGAAACACTGACACAAAAAACTGTCTGAGGTGGTACATTTTTCGTTCCCGAAATTGGTACATTTTGAAATTCCCGTTGACAGAAATAGATAAAATATTTTATAATAATAAATTCAT
>RPPD01000523.1 GCA_003818675.1 Spirochaetaceae bacterium | reverse complement strand
TCCAGGAACTCCGCAGGAGTATCCGCCTGATTTATAGAGACTGCTCTGTGAATCAACAAGATCCGCTTTTGGTATCATTGCATTTGTTGTGTCCCAGGATCTGAACTGTCACAATGGCTCCTTACAGGGTGACAAATGGTCAGAAGTCATCAAGGGCACGTAAACCTTCGAGATGACTGATGATTCCCCAGCTCTCAAGGATCCATTTCTGCTCATAAGAAAATGTATTCAAGCTGCCGTTTATAAGCGAGAAGGACCGTTTCAACTCCAGCGGAATGCCCAGCGTATGACGCAAAAGGCTCTCCAGGATACCGCCATGTGTGACAACCATGATCCGCTTCCCCTGGTGCTCTGATGCGATACGGTCAAATGTCCTGATGGCACGGTCATATCTCTGCCTGATGCTTTCTCCCTCAGGTATTACAAAGTCAGGATCTCCCGAAACAAATTGAGCAGTTTTTTTGGGATGTGCCTTGGCAAACTCCTCCATTGTAAATCCCTGAAGCATTCCCAGATGACGTTCCCTCAATCCCTGGTCCTTGAGAATAGGAAGTCCGCATTGTGCCATAATAATTTCTGCGGTCGCAAGAGCGCGCCCCAGATCGCTTGAAATGACAAGGTCAAAGCCAGTGCGCACAGCACTGGCGATCGCCTCGGCCTGCCTGATCCCGTTTTCAGAAAGCGGCGAATCCAGATGCCCCTGCTGTTTCCCCATCCTGTTCCATTCAGTCTCACCGTGACGGACAATGATCAATATAGTTTTCATTAAACCCTCACATGTATCATGCAGAATTCACATTGTTTTTTCAAGCCTTGCGGCAGATATGGTGAAACCAATGCCATCACCTGGCGAGACCCCCTCTTTTCACTCTTGGTATATTTCAAATACAATGTTCTCGCACAGTTCACGAAAGGAGCCGTCAGTATGTCTCATAAAAAACTGTTTATCCCTGGACCGGTTGAGGTACATCCAGATGTCCTTGCAGCCATGTCAACACCCCAGATCAGTCACAGGGGCAAGGAGTGCAGCGAACTGCAGAAACGGATCACTGAAAAAATGAGAAACATCGTCTTTTCCCAAAATCCCATCATCATATCAACATCATCCGGAAGCGGCATGATGGAGATGGCCGTCCGCTGCTGCACGGCAAAGCGCGCCATTGTTTTTTCCATTGGAGCCTTTGGAAACCGCTGGCATGAAATCGCTGAGGGGAACGGGGTTCCAGCCGACAAGCATGAAGTCCAGTGGGGCACAGGCATCACGCCTGAAATGGTGGACGCATACCTTTCAACTGGAAAATATGACTGCCTTACAATAACGCACAACGAGACGTCAACAGGTGTTGAAAACAACCTTTCCAGGTTCGTTGACATTTTTAAAAAATATCCTGATGTTGTGGTCTGTGTTGACGCGGTATCGTCACTTGGCGGTGTAAAGATAGAAATAGACAAGCTCGGCCTGGATGTTGTTGTCTCATCGAGCCAGAAGGCGTTCGGCCTGCCTCCCGGGCTTTCCTTTGGAATCGTCTCTCCCAAGGCAGAAGAACGCGCCAGGACCGTGAAGAACCGCGGGTATTATTTTGACATGCTCGTTCTGCTGAAGTTCATCAAGGAAAAGGATTTTCAGTATCCATCAACCCCATCGCTTGCGCACATGTTCGCGCTGGACCTGCAGCTTGACCGCATTATGAAAGAGGGGGTCGAGAACCGCTTCAAGCGCCATCAGGAACTCGCGAAAATGGTACGCACCTGGGCAAAGAAAAACTTCAAGCTCTTTGCGCAGGAAGACGTCGCTTCTGCAACTGTCACTGCCATAGAAAATACCAGGGGAATTTCAGTAAAGGATCTCAATGCAGAACTTGGAAAGCGTTTTATAGAAATATCAAATGGCTATGGCGGGCTTAAGGAAAAGACGTTCCGCATTGCCCACATGGCAGACATGCAGAAAAAGGACATACAGGAAGTCCTGGACGCGATTGACGACATACTAAAGTTGAGATGAAAAGATGGTTGCGCGGCTTCAGGTTCCTGTGGCCTTTATGCAATACGCGGTCAGTTCTTCCTGTTGCGTAAATCCATATGAGTCCGGGTTTCCTGGAAACAGGGAAGCCAGATGCGAGTTGGTTCCAGGGATTACAATGTCTCCAACAAGTTCCAACACAGGCAGAGCCACAAAGGGATATTTCATCAGTCCCGGGTCAGGAATTACAAGGTCGTCAGATACATAAACCTCGTCCCCATACAGGATGATGTCCAGATCAATCGTGCGCGGGGCGTTTTT
>RPPD01000522.1 GCA_003818675.1 Spirochaetaceae bacterium | reverse complement strand
GCAATTACGACCAGGACATATCGTTGAAGTTGTATTTAAAAAACCAGGGAGAGTAGCGCCTGCGAAGCGTATTCTTCCATATCCATGGAGGAAAGGCATCGGGGGATAACAACCCCCTGAAGTGAGGAACATAATAATGGCTGGCCGGGAATTATTGAATGTTCCCATAATAAAAAGTGAACAACATCCCGCCAAAGTTTAAGGAGGAAGAAAAATGAAGAAGCTCACACTCGCTTGCATAGGCGTCCTGCTGCTTTTCTCGCTGATAACCTGTCAGGGCAACGGACCGCAGGGGACAACTTAATTGACTTTCTGGACTTTCCAGGAACTGCACAAGGGGTTCTTTGATGACGCGGCAGCCGCATGGAACAAGGCCAATCCCAATCAACCGATAGAACTCCAGACAGAAGTCTATCCTTATGATGAAATGCACAATAAACTGCTGGTCTCATTGCAGGCAGGCTCGGGTGCACCCGACCTTGCCGACATAGAGATAAGCAAGTTCGCCAACTTTCTGAAGGGCTCGACTCCTTCCCTCGCTCCGTTAAACAGCGTTGTTGAACCCGAGCTTTCAAAGCTCATCCGTGGCCGCTTTGACAACTACGCCAAGGACGGAAAGTTCTATGGTATAGACTACCATGTCGGCGCCACAGTCATGTATTACAACAAGGAACTGCTGGACAAGGCAGGAGTTGATGCTGACAAGATCGTGACATGGAAAGACTATGCTGATGCCGGCAAAAAGGTTCTTTCAGCCACAGGCAAACCCATGACAACAGTCGAAGTGTCAGAGCACTGGACCTTCTACCCGCTTCTCATCCAGGCCGGTTCCGACATCTTCGATGCTTCAGGCAAGGTCATTCTTGACAATGAGAAAAACGTTGCGGTCCTCACCTACCTGCGCGATCTGATTAACAGCAAGGTAGCCATTACCGCTCCAGGCGGATTCCATCACGCAGAAGAATACTGGAATTTCATGAACAAGGGCGGCGCAGCTTCTCTCGTAATGCCTCGCTGGTTTATGGGCCGCTTTATTGAATACATGCCCGCCCTTAAGGGCAAGATCATTATCCGCCCGCTCCCGGTCTGGGAAACAGGCGGCAAGCGTTCCTCCGGCATGGGCGGTACAGGCACTGCCGTCACAGTCCAGTCCAAAAACACAGACATGGCGATAAAGTTCCTTGCTTTTGCCAAGCTTTCACGCGAGGGCGCAATCAAGACATGGACACTCCTCGGATTTGATCCCATTCGCTGGGACGTATGGAACGCCCCTGAAATGAGCGCGGACAACAAGTACACTGATTATTTCGGCAAGGGCATTTTCAACATGCTCGTCTCCATAAAGGACGAGATACCCGGAACACAGGTTCCAGGGCTCTATCCCATGGCGATCGATCTTCTCAAGAAAAAGGTCTGCTTCAATGCATTAAAAACACAGAGCCAGACTCCCGCACAGGCTTTGAAGGAAGCCGCGGACGAACTGCGCAGACAGTAATATTGTTTTTTTGAAGGGGGAACTGGCGCGCCAAACAAGTGTTCCGGTTCCTCCATTTTACAGGGAGGCGGCCGTATGTACTTGGATAACACACCGGTCTTTGATCCGGAGTAGTGGATCGGTTTTAAAAACTACGCCAACCTTTTCAATACGGAATTCGGCGAGGCCTTGATGTTCAACACCTGGTACACGTTCTGGACCCTTGTAGTACTCATTCCACTCCCCATTTTCCTGGCCGTTCTTTTAAACAGCAAGTCTGCCTTGTTTAAAAATTTTTTCCGCTCCGCCCTTTTCATTCCAGCGCTCACCTCTGTCATCGTTGCGGGCATCTTCTTCAGGCTCTTCTTTGCGGGCATGGAGACGACGATCCCGAACCAAATCATGAAGGCACTCGGCCAGGAGCCGCAGGTGTGGACCTTCCAGTACCACACGGCCATGATTGCCTTTGTCATCATAGCCACCTGGCGATGGCTTGGTGTCAATATTGTATATTTCCTTGCGGGATTGCAGGGCATTCCGCAGGAGCTTTACGAAGCCGCTGAAATAGACGGCGCAAACGCAATCAGCAAGTTTTTCCACATAACCCTGCCCGGGCTAAAGCCAGTCATTATCTACGTGCTTACAATAAGCATTTACGCCGGATATGCCATGTTTGCGGAGAGCTACATTCTGTATCCAAACGCGCGCACTCCCGGGAACATCGGCCTCACCGCTGTGCTCTACCTGTACCAGCAGGGCTTTGACCACAACAGGCTCGGATTCGCTTCGGCCATAGGCATTGCACTACTT
>RPPD01000521.1 GCA_003818675.1 Spirochaetaceae bacterium | reverse complement strand
CCCATCCTTAAATTCCATCATCTTCCTCCTTAATGCCGCTCTGCGGCCTCGTATATTTCAGTCTGTTCGACTATTATGCAACATTTCATGATCACCCCGTGTAATCCACGCACAGAATCGCGCGGTCGTCATGCGGCTTTGCATGGCCGCAGAAAATGTCCACATCGTCAATAACCCGCTGGACAAACACCGCTGCGCTGTTCCTTGCGTTTGCCATAACGGCAGAGACAAGCCGCCGCGTGTCAAACTGCTCGCCGTTTTGGTTCATGGCCTCAACGATCCCGTCCGTGTACAGCACCACCCGGTCTCCCGTGGCCAGCTTTATTTTTTTGGAGGTAAATTTAACATCCGCCACCAGGCCCATGTAGGTGTCCTCCGTGGTCAGTTCCTCAAACCCGCCTTTTTCCTTGAGCCACAAGCCGGGCTGATGCGCGCAACACGTGTATTCAAAGGCGCCCTCTTGTGTGTCCAGAATGCCGAAGAACGCGGTCACGTCATGCTCGCCCTTTTCACCCATCAACTGGCAGATCTCGCTGTTGACCTTGCCGCAAACCTCAGCCGGGGTCTTGTTAAGCAGTGCGTTCGCGTTAAAGCTCACCTTGGCCATGGCCGTCACAAGACTGGCGGACACTCCGTGTCCGGACACATCGGCGATTACAAAGCCGTATTTGGTGTCGCTGATTTTGATCACATCATAGATGTCCCCGCCCAGCTCTTCCATGGCCAGGTATTTCCCTGCCACCTGACATCCTCTCACCTTGCCAAGCTCATCGGGTCCGGGCAGCATCTTTTCCTGAACCTTGCGCGCCAGTTTGAGCTCGCTGAGCATGGCCTGGTTTTTCTCGGCCAGTTCAGCGGTTCTTTCCGCGACCTTGACCTCGAGATTTTTGCTGTATTCCTCAAGCCTTCCATAGAGTCGCGCGTTTTCAATGTTGATGGCTGCCTGAGCCGAGAGCACGCTCATCATCTCGATCCGTTCCCTGGTGAAAGCCCCGGCCGCCAAGTTGTTTTCAAGATACAGAACCCCCACAAGCCTTTTCTGCTTTATCACGGGCAGACAGAGCACACTCTTTACATTATGGGCCTTTACATATGTGTCATTTACGAAACTCCCATTTGCCGAGGTGTCATCAAGGGCCAGTATCTCCTGTGTTTTTGCCGTATAACGAATGATCGGCTCTGGAGCGCTTCCGTACTGTTCAAGCGCGAGCCGCGTGAAACCCTCGGCGCTTCCCGCGCTGAAAACAGATTCCACGAAGAGCCTGCCTTCATCCTCCAGAACGAGTACGGCTTTCTGCGCTCCAGCGTTCTCCGCCAGGATCCTGATCATCTTGGAGAGCAGGTTTTTCATCTCAATTTCACCGGAGATGGCCTGCGTGGCCTTCATGACCGTGTTCACGTCCAGGAAACTGCTTGAGCCCGGGGTTGAACTGGAGCTTGTTGAGCTCGATGCTGTCCTCATGGTTCCCAAAAACCGGTCATCGCTTCCTGCCTGCTGGACCGCGCGCGTGCCAAGAAGCTCACCGTACTTTTCATCAAGCTGGCGCACCTTGGCCAAAGCCCCCCACTGCTGATAGCAATATCGGGCTTTCTGCATGTAGACCTGGGCGGCTGTTTTTAATTCTCGGGACAAATAGAACTTGGCCGCGCATTCGTTGGCGATTGCTTCGTTCTGGATAAATCCCTGCGCATGCGCTTCGGCAATAGATGCGTCATAGAGCTTTACAACTTCGGTATCAATAGACTTGCCCCAGCGGGATTCGGCCTGAAGAAGCATTAAATTATTCAAATAATTTTCCGGACAATCGAAGGAGAGTTTCTCAAATCGTTTTTCAATTTTTTTTAACGAATTATAATATTTTATTTTTTTTGTAGCATGGAATAAGGCAGAAAGAGTCAGGGCGTAAATATATAAATATCCTTCAACAAGCCAAAATCCCGATGCGCTATTCATGTATTTTCTACCAGCTTGGCATACTGAATATGATTTCTCATATTTATCAAATATAAAATTAATAAATGACTTATTTGCGCACAAAACTGCCAAATTAAAAAGTGATTTTTCATTATTTAGCCAATTCATATTTTCATCTTCATTAAAATATGGCGATTCAAATATCAAGGGATCAACTGTATCATTCATCAAATTGTAAATTAATTGCATATATTGTCTATAGTGACAAAGAGCATTTTTTAGTTTTAATTTTTCTATCCTTTTTACATTACAAATTGCATGATTTGATAATTGTAATAGATTTTCTCCCATTAGATACCTATAGTGCAGATCATTAAATACATT
>RPPD01000520.1 GCA_003818675.1 Spirochaetaceae bacterium | reverse complement strand
GACGTGACAAGCCGCCTTCCGGGACAGGGATCGTTTCGTGATTATGAGCATTGCGATTCTGTTCGTTCTTTTCCCCGCATCCGCAAGAGGGGAGGATAGTTCGACCAGACGTAGCCATGGCATTTGAACAAATCGGGTCTTTCACTTGTGTCCGCTGACTTGGGAAAAGTAACAAGCGGCTTGCTAACAGCGTGTACGTACGCTATATGTTCACATGAGCGGTTCCGTCGATTGGGAAAAGTCAGTAACTCGAAGGATGAAACGTCGAAAAAATCAACCATATACAGGCAGTTGCACCTGAAAAGTGTTTTATGATAAAATATTTTTTTATAGGGGTAAAAATGTATAGAAATAAGTTTTATAAAAGATTTCCGTCAGCCCTCACAGTCACAATCCTGTTCCTTTTCTTCAGTTGCACTATGGAAACGCCAAACGGCTCTGATCCCAACCTTATTTTCAAGTCAGACCGTATCACGGTTGAACGAGTGCCGGAAAGCGCTGCGATCTCCATCACCTTTCTTGATGGGAACTTGATTGAACAAACAATCATCGGCACGCCCGCTTCTTCCCAGCCGGTATTCGATGACGGCGTGGTCTCGGTTTACATTGATGCGGGAAATGTCGTGCGGCTCATTACCCAGGGCGCCACGGTCAGCACCTATACGGTGTACAATGATAATACGGCCATCGAGACGCTGGATACTGCGGGCGCACTCGATTACCGGTTTTATTTTGCAGATGCTTCCACTCACAAGGTGACCCACCAGGCGGTTCTGCAGAAGAGCGGCCGGGCATTGACAGCGGTGTTCACGCCGATTGCCGGCGGGACCCCGGTCAATATGGAGGTCACCCAGCGTTACAGCAATAACGGCGCGCTCAGCTATTCGTTCACCAATCCCACGGGCAATGGCCGCTATAATCTCCAGGTCACCAAACCGCCCCGTTATTCCAATATTAACGGGGTCATGTTCAGCTCTTTTAATCTTGATCTTGCCAATAGCGGAGTAAATGTCTACTATAATTTGGATGTTTTCCGCATTGATGCCAGCCATTATATCCTGGTCTATTATGATGCGGACGGCAATATCCTTTATGAAAATCCCAACATGGTTTTTACGCCGGGCACTGAGCAGACCTTCAGCACCGGCGTGGCGGGCGTCACGCTGAAACAGCTGGCAGACACCACCATCCAGTTGATCGAGCCGCAGCAGTTTGGGAACCGTTCATTCAGCTTCAATGCCAATGGCATGATGGTCTATAAGAACAATTATGCGGGTGAAGTGACCTATTACATCAGCATGATGGAACTTACTACTGGCCTTACCAAGTTCACTGGGTTGATGAATCCAAGTTCCACGCCCACTTTGCAATTCTATGCACCAGTGAATCAGACGTTTGCGGGATCAAAAATCGAGGATCCGGAATTAAACCCAATCTATCGGTACGAAAATGTTTTTACGGTTAGTGGAACCACCTACACGAATACCTTTGTGGTTACCCTGGGGCAAACCACCGGAGAAATTATTAACACGGATGCTATAATGACTGCCAGTGCTGATTAATAGCCAAATTGCCATATCCCGCTTATACCACTTTGACTTTGCCGCCCTCGGCTGTGATGAGCAGGGTCTTGTTGCCCGGGTTCTCAAACAAATAATTTGCGGCTGTCGCCAAAACTTCCTTTTCAAACATCCGCTCCAGATTCCGGACGCCATACTTCAGTGAAAATCCCCGTTCCACAATGTACTCGACAAAAAGCAGGTCAAAATCAACCTGGATACCCCTTTTCTCAAAGGTCTTTTTTGCCCTTTTTATCAGGAGGTTTTTCAGGATGTTGCGGGCAGTGTCCTTTTCTATGGGATTGAACATGATTATCTCGTCAATGCGGTTAAGAAATTCCACAGGGAAAAACTGTGCAAGATCAACCGCATCAGATACTGCCTCAGCCGTATCCTTCCCGAATCCGATTCCACCCTCAGCCCTGCACCCGGCATTGCTTGTCATGATGATTGTCACATTGGAAAAATAGATCACACGGCCCTGGGTATCCCTGACCTTCCCATCATCAAATATTTCAAGAAAAAGCTTCAGGACTTCCGGGTGTGCCTTTTCTATTTCATCAAGCAGCAGAAGTGCCGAGGGGTTCTCCAGTATAGTTGACGAGAATATCGGTATGTCATTGTAGCCGACATATCCGGGAGGCGAACCTATGAGCTTCGAGACTGAATGCGCCTCCGTGAACTCGGCCATGTTTATTGACACGAGTTTTTCCTCTGAACCGAAAAGAAAATGCGCGAGCTGTTTT
>RPPD01000519.1 GCA_003818675.1 Spirochaetaceae bacterium | reverse complement strand
TCCCCGCATATACAATTGAGGGTGGATTTTACAGCCAGATTGAACTTGATTTCAGTGGATCTTCATCGAATATGGTAGATATCATAAATGTTCTGCCGGGTACAGAGCTTTTGATCGGCCAGGGGTCAAGTTCACCGTTTGCAGGGTATTCCAAGTCTTTTATGAGCTTTAGTTCAATACCAATTCCGGCTTCCTCGGCCACTGTCAGCCTGCCGGTACTTATAGACAATGGCCCAACTGCTGTGCCAAATCCGTTGAGTATCAATTACTCGGAAGGAACAGTATCAATTGACGCTGTCGCTGATGCAAATTATTATATGTTCAGGTTTCTCGAAACAGGAACAGATGACTATGTAACAATAATTAATGGCAACTCAAATTCAATCACTCTCCCTTCCTGGTTTCAGACTTATCTTTCAGGACATACAGTGGACATCGAGGTGGTTGTTGGAAATGTAACAAATTACTTTTTGCTTGAGAACTATGAAGGCTGCGGTATGGCAAGTTTCGGGGTGCCCGGCCTCTCCTTGTCCAGTATTTCCCACAGTGATTTTATAAAAACAGGCATTGTTATTCCCTGATCAATTTTATTTATTGACCTCGTTAAGCCTCCCTTAGCGTATAGCAGGGAGGCTTTTTTTAAGCCCGGTCACACGGCTATGACCGCAGATTTGACTTCCCGTTCCTTCTGTCCTATCATTTGAACATGGAGATGACATCATGAAGGAAGTTGTCGCTGATTTTCCCATTACCTCGGTTACGCTTTATCCGGACTCTGCCAGGATCTGCAGAAAAACAACAGTGGAATTGTCCGCAGGCGAGTCTGTCATCAAGGCAGCAGGCCTGCCCGGAGCTCTTGAGACTGGCAGCATCCGCGTGGAAGTTCTGCCTGAAAGCAAACTTGTAATAACCGGTATTTCATCAAACCAGTGCAGTGCGGCAGAGGACTTGGGCCTTGCACATACAAAAATGATGCGGGAACTGGAAGAACTGATGATGCAAAGGCAGATGCTCCAAAACCGGATAAGCGCGGCTGCGGGCGAGCTTGATCTCTTTGTGGAAAAAGCGAGTCTTGCAGACCATGAGGCGGGTGACCGCTTCCTGACCATAAATGTGGAGAGCTGGAAGGAGTTCTATCCTTTCCTGCGCACAAGGCTCTTGGAAAACAGGAAGACATCGCGCGAGCTGGTATTTGAACTCATGGAACTCCAGACAAAAATCGATGCGGCAAAGAAAAATATGGCCTCTGTATCACAGCCTTCAAGCCGGCACGCGGACATTGAAATCCATTGCGAGGCCGGAATTGCCGGGAGCTTCCCCGTGTCAATTTATTATCTCGCGGACAACACGGGCTGGTACCCATGCTATACGCTTTCCGCGGACATGCAGAAAAACATCCTGACAGTTTCCATGCAGGCAATTGTCAACCAGGCAACCGGGGAGGACTGGAAGGCCGTTGAATTGCTGTTGGCCACAGCGCACCCGCTTTTCTCATGCACAATTCCAAAGCTTGTGTCGCGCAGATTGCGCGAGATTGACGCAGACATGCAGATAACAAAACGCCCTGCACCAGCGCCAATGCAGAGTATGGAAATGCAGGAGGAAGCGCCCATGGACAGGAGCATTGCCGCGGCCCGGCCGGCCAAGGGCAAAAGAGCGGCGCCAAAATCGATGACAAGCGGACCAGTCGGAGAAATGGCAGACTTTGGAGCCATGGCCGGTGAGGAACTTGAGGCCGAAGTGCAGGATAAGTCACAGATTGCCTCCAGGGCATCGGGGGCCGGCATGCAAGAGGACTATTCCCAGCCGGCACTTGAAAATATGACACAAAGCTTTGACCAGGCGCTTCACGCAAAACCGAGGCAGGGACTTCTTTCCCCGTATGTACAAAACCTCGCGAACCTGATTGCGGGAAAGGATGAGGCGGAACCTGAAGTCCCTGTCCAGGTCTCATCGCTTCCAGGCTGGTGCCAGGCGGGTACTTCGTTGCTTTCGTCGCTTGGGGGATATGACTACAGGTTTCAGATACATGGCAGGCGGGATATCGTGTCATCCGCTTGTCCGCAGAAAATTATGGCAGCGCAGAAGGAGCTTGGTTTTGAGTCTTCATATGTCACTGTTCCGCTGGAAAAGGAGGATGTATACCTGAAGGCGCATTTTGCCAATGACCAGGATAATCCCCTGCCTGAGGGTCCCGCGCAGGTTTATGCGGACCAGAGCCTGCTTGGCGCAATCCGCTTTGCCACATTAAGTGAGGGGGAGTTTGGCGATATCTCCCTGGGAATTGACAAGGACATCAAGATCAAACGG
>RPPD01000518.1 GCA_003818675.1 Spirochaetaceae bacterium | reverse complement strand
CAAGGTGGACACTGCGGACCGGGACGCGCTCGTCTATGAAAAGTTCAACCTCGGTTTTTCCTCCGTCATAGGCGTTTCAGCCGAACATGGAAGAAATATCGACATACTTGAAAACGAGATAGCTGTCAGGCTGTCCGAACGCGTGACAACAGGCGACCATGCTGCGACCCGGGAGGCGGACATACGCATCGCGATACTCGGAAAGCCCAATACCGGCAAATCCACGCTTTTAAACGCGCTTTTAAACGAGAACCGCTCGATAGTATCAGAGGTCCCCGGTACAACGCGAGACGTGATCGAAGGGCATTTCATCTACAAAGAAATGAATTTCACCATACTGGACACCGCGGGAATCCGCAAAAAGAAAAAGGTTTCGGAGGCGGTTGAATACTATTCGGTAAACCGCGCTATCAAGACCATAGACGACTCGGACATAGTGGTGCTCCTGGTGGATGCGCAGGAAGGTTTCACCGAACAGGATAAAAAGATAGCCAACTTGATAGATAGGAAAGGCCGCGGATTCATCCTCTGCCTTAACAAATGGGACCTGACACCAGATGTTTCAAACCAGCTTGCGGCAATGCGTGACCGTATAGAGTTCATTTTTCCTTATGCATCCTCCCTTCCGATCCTTCCTCTTTCAGCCCTGAACAAGGAAGGAATAGAAAAGCTCCTGGACACCTCCATCAGGATTCATAAGGAATTGTTCCGGCGTGTGGATACCGGAGAATTGAACCGCGCCCTGGGTGAGTGGGTTTCCCAGTATCATTTGCCCGACAAGACCAGGATCAAAATCAGGTACATGACCCAGGTTGGCGTGCATCCTGTGCAATTTGTCATTTTTACGAACTCCAAGTCAGGCTTCCCTGACTCATACTTGAGTTTCCTCCGAAACCGCATCAGGGAGCAGTTTGGGTTTCACCACGTACCAATACAGATTGAAGTAAGGACAACCGCCAGGCAGACCCCATGAAAACCTATTCCATAGGCGAGGCAAGCGAGCTGTTGGGCTTAAAACCCCATGTGATCCGTTACTGGGAAAAGGAATTCCCCTTTCTCAAACCGGACAAAAGCTTTAGCGGCCGCAGGCAGTATTCTGAAAGGGAAGTCCATCTGCTTTTCAGGCTCAAGTACCTGCTGTATGCCAGGCGATTTACACTTGAGGGAGCCAAGAAAAAGATCTGGGAAGAGCTGTCCCCTCCATTCACGGGACGGAAATCTTCCATACATGAAATACGCGGGGATGTCCTGAAAATCCTTTCCAGAATTGCCGATACTAAAAAGGTATGAAAACATTCAAGTTTATTATTACATGTCTCATCCTTGTTTCCGGCATCCAGGGGCTTGGAGCCCTTGATTCGGGTGAATCCATTATCAGCAGGTACGACATAATTGAAAACAATCGCGCACGTGAGGAGAGCAGCGGGTGGATGACAATGCCGGTTTCATCAGTACGGCCTTCGGTTGAATACCTGAAACAGGAAAATGGCGTCCGCGTTGATTTTGAGGTCAAGACAACCGATACAGGCATATTTTATATATTCAGGAGCCCGGGAAGCAGGATCCTGCCTGGTGACTATATTATCAAGCGAAACCGGGCCACAGGACGCTTTGAGCATGTGGTAATAGTGCTGCGAAGCGAGACCATTACCGCCAGTAATCCAGACAGTTATATAATGATCACACCGCAGGGGGCTAACTCGGTCATGGCAATCACCCTGCTTGGCAGGCCATATTATGAAAACGTAATTCTGCCTGTTCCGCTTGAGCTTGTTATAACAATTCCATTTGCGCAAATTATTGACATATCAGGAAGGCAAGTTGAGTGGAACCTGTTGTTTTTCAACAGCATGAGACAGGGAGATAAAAGACTTGAAGAAATCACTGATACCATCAGGAACAGGCGGGCAACAATAGCAGAGGCAGCGGATGGCGCCCTGGATGCCGCGGGGAAATGGGTTCTGATTGGAACCGGCCAGCCTCAGACAGGGAAGACGGGCCTGAACTGCTCTGGTTTTGCCAAGTGGATCGTTGACGGATTTTACCGCCCGCTTAAAGGACGGGGTACTGATATTCAAACATTGAAGGAGCGTTTCCCTGACAGGAGGGGTAACAGGTGGAGCAGGATGTACGAGGACACCAAGGACACCTATTTCGGGCTTGACTGGACGCGAAACCTCGCCCGCCAGCTTCAGTCTGTGCGTCAGGGCGGATTGCCTGTGGACTATGAGGCACTTGATGTGCGGAATGTCGAGAAGTTCAGATATTCCGAGGACGAGGGCTTCAGTGTCAAAGACCTGCGCCTGATACTTT
>RPPD01000517.1 GCA_003818675.1 Spirochaetaceae bacterium | reverse complement strand
CATCTTGCCACAAGCAGGTATGGCTACGCTGTTGACAGGATACATGGGTTTCCCGTTGCAGAGGGTTTCTGCGACATTTAATGCGGAGAGTGTTTTAAGCTCGATTTCAGATTCACCCGAGTGGTATGCTGTATGATTGGTGAGAACCACATTCTCCGTCGCGCAAAGCGGACTGTTCCCGGGAAGTGGTTCTGTCTCGTATACATCAAGACCTGCGCCCATGATTTTACCCGAGGCAAGCGCTTCAACAAGTGCGGCCTCATCAATAATCTTGCCGCGCGCGGTGTTTATAATAATCGCTGTTTTTTTCATCATTGCCAATTCATGCCGTCCAATCAGGTGATGTGTTTCAGGAGTCAGCGGAGTGTGGATGGTGATGAAATCCGATTCCCTTATCAGGGTTTGGAGTGGGACTATTCTGACATGCTTTCCTGAAAGCTCCTCGGCTTTGATGTACGGATCGTGCACCAGCACATGGTCCAGGTCCCAGCCTGACAGCTTTCTATGCACTGCGCGGCCAACTTTTCCATAACCTATAATTCCCAGTGTTTTTCCCGCAATGCGCAGGGATTGACAGCCATGCTCCATTTTCCATTTGCCGTTTCTTATGCATCTGTCTTTGCGGCTGATGTTCCTGGCGCATGAGGCAAGCAGCGCGATTGCGTGGTCAGAAGTTTCCTCGATGCAGTAGTCTGGAACATTGGATACCCAAATGCCGAATCTTGCAGCTGCCGCGATGTCCACGTTGTCAAAACCGACTCCATAACGGGAGATGATCCTGCATTTTATCATTGTTGATATCACATTTTCATTGATCTGGTGAAGATTCACGATCACCGCATCTGCATCGGAGACAAGGGATATCATTTCAGACTCGCTTTCAGGGTCTGCAACAGCGAGTGTGCACCCGGCCTGTCTGAGGATCTCCTCCTCGATGTCGTAATCTTTGAACACATTGTCAAGTATTACAGCCTTGTATCGGGATCTTGATGTCATGAAGCGCCTCCATTTTTTCTTTCAATTATTTCATGCACTTTTTTCTGTAATGTATCGCTGTCAAAGGGCTTGGTGATAAAATCCGTAAGCTTGTCATTTTTGCAGCCGTTTTTAATGAGTGTGTCATCAGTGTAGCCGGAGATGAACAGGATCGGGAGACCGGGATATCTTTTCCTGAGCAGTTCCGATGTCTCCTTGCCAGTCATTCCTGGCATAATCATGTCCAGGATTATCAGGTCAAACTCCTTCTCTGTTGCATTGACAGCCTTCATGGCAGCATTGCCGTCCTCTGCCTGGGAAACCTCGTATCCGTGATAGCCAAGAATTTTGGCGATGAGAAGCCTGATATTTTTGTCATCCTCGACAACAAGTATTCTTTCTGTCATGTTTGGTTTGGAAACAGGTGCCGCTGCTTTTCCCATGTGGTCGGGTATGGCGGTGGCCTTTGGGAAGGAGAGCGAAAATACCGAACCCTTGCCGGGTGCGCTCTGAACATTTATTTTTCCTCCGGCACCGGAGATAATTGTATCCACGGTCGCAAGTCCTAATCCTGTTCCCTTGCCATTCTCCTTGGTTGAGAAAAACGGGTCAAAGATGTGTTCCTTGATTTCCTCACTCATTCCAGTACCTGAGTCTGTGACCTCAAGGATGACTTGCGGCTGGCCTGTCTCAGGCTTGTCTTCCCGGATGAGAAGCCTGATGATGCCTCCGCGGGGCATGGCATCCCTGGCGTTTAACACCAGGTTCATCAGGACCTGCTCGATCTGACCCTTGTCCACAGCAACAAAGGCTTCCTTTGTGTTAAATTCCATAAAGAGCTGGATGTTTTCACCGATGAGCCTGCGCAGCATTTTTTCCATTTCCTGGATGCTGTCCATCAGATTGATGATTGAAGGGCGTTCAACCTGCTTGCGGCTGAAATAGAGAAGCTGTTTTGCAATATCGGCTGCCTTTTCCGCGGCCCGCCTGATTTCCACAATATCGTTTTTAAACGGTGTATTGCCCAGGTTTTCCATGAGTATTTCAGAGTAACCCAGGATAACAGCGATTATATTGTTGAAATCATGAGCCACCCCGCCTGCGAGCCTTCCCACAGCTTCCATTTTAAGCGAATTGGAAAGTTCGTTTTCCAGCCTGCGGCGATGTGAAATGTCCGCGACTGAAAACTGCAGATCCACGAGCTTGCCCTTGCGGTTGAACTTTCCAGTGACAGTTCCTGTGGCGGTCACGGCTGTGTTGTCGCTGTTTATGAGATGAAGTTCGTGCTGGACGAGTTTTTTTTCAGTGGAGACCATAGTGACCAGATTTTTCCAATCCTCCACGGAGGT
>RPPD01000516.1 GCA_003818675.1 Spirochaetaceae bacterium | reverse complement strand
CTCCTGCAATTTCAGCGGCAGTCAGGTTCCTCCTGAAACCCCCCTGGCCTGTGGCGCAGAATGAACAGCCAAGTGCGCATCCAGCCTGCGTGGAAAAACAGACTGTTTTTCTGTCCTCCTCAGGTATGAGCACACTCTCCACAAGCACCTTGTCTTCAAGCTCAAGAAGATATTTCACGGTTCCGTCTGCGGATTCCAGTTTTTTCTTGATAACCGGGAGAAACAGGGAAAAGGAAGAGGAAAGTGTTTCGCGCAGTTCTTTGGGCAGGAGGGTCATTCCTGAAAAATCCGCAATGCCTTTACTGTAGACAGACTCCAGAACCTGGTCTGCCCTGTAGCGAGGCTGGCCTAAGGATTTTACAATATGCTGTTGCAGTTGATCCGGCAGCATGCCGAAAATATTTTCCATCATTTAGAATATATCTTTTAAAAGCAGGCGGGAGAAGTGTAAAAAGGGTAAGTGGAGGATAGGGGATTCGAACCCCTGGCCTATTGATTGCGAACCAATCGCTCTACCAACTGAGCTAATCCCCCGCAATACCGGGTTTCCGGTACTTAGACCAATATAAATATTTCCGGCTTTTTTTGCAAGAGAATATTTGGGACACCCTCAGATGGTGATAAGCTGTCCTTCATAGGCAGCTTCAAACTGAAGCTTGCTCTTGCCCTGTATCTGCTTCTGGTATTTCAGGACAAGCTCATCCAGTTCCTTGTCCGTTCTCATGGGATCGTGGTGGAAGAAAAGCAGTTTTTTGACGCCCGCCTTGTGCCCGGCGTTTATGGCAAACTCGAAAGTTGAATGACCCCAGCCGACCTTGCCCTGGGTATATTCCTTGTGAGTGTACTGGGTGTCATATACAACAAGATCCGCACCGTGGATGAATTTCAGTATTTTTTCATTCTCCTGCTTCGCGGCAATCTCCCCTTCCTTGAATGCCTCTGCGTCATAATCCGGTGATGCAGGATCCGACTCGAATACGTTCTTGAAAGGCTCGGTGTCATAAACCGTGCAAAAGGATTTTCCCCCGAACTCAAAGCGGTATCCAAGGCACATGATGGGATGATTGAGGTACTTGGTCCGGACCTTCAATCCGCCTCCAAGGTCCATCTCTGTTTCCTGGAGCTGATAATAATTTATCTGTGCCGCGAGCTCGGACTGGCGGACCGGAAAATAGCGATAACGCAGCTGGCCGCCTATGATTTTATCCAAGGTATCCTCTTCATACGTTACCGGGCCATATACCTTCAATTCTGTTTTGGGGATGTAGATTGGAGTGAAAAACGGATACCCCATGATATGGTCCCAATGTGTATGGGTAATAAAAATTGAGGTCTTGAGCGGGCCCTTGGGGAGATCTGTCCTTAAAAGTGAATTCCCAAGCTCGCGGATACCAGATCCGGCATCCACAATTACGAGGCGATTTTCATCACCAAAACGAAGTTCCAGACAAGCGGTATTTCCGCCATATTTGACAGTATTGTCGCCGGGACACGGTATGGAACCGCGGACACCCCAGAAGCGAACCTTTATGGCCATTCTCTTCTCCTGTTATTGAGCCACTTCCAGGAATATCTGGGCTTTGACTATTCCAGATTTGAGTTCTTCTTCCAGGCTTTCCAGATACTCCCAGGTTATTCCCAGATAGGAAAAAAGTTCATCCTGGGCCTTTTCAGGGTAACGGTTTCCCGAAAAGCCTATCTCGTTAAACGAAGCAAAATAATTTGCCACTGCCACTGTATAGACAAAATCCCTGTACTTTCCCTGGTATTCCTTAAGCTTGTGGTGGTACTGGACAACATCACTGATATCCTCAGAGAGCCTCCAATTTGTGATAATGAGCTTTCCCACATCTGAGTGATCCAGGTTAAAGTGCTTCTGTTCCGCAAGATAAAGCGGAATCCGCGAGCGCTCTGATTCACCGAGCGCTTCAATATATTCACTGGAGAGCCTGTTATTCATTGGCAGCTTGCCGATGTCGTGGAGCAGTCCCGCAATGAAGTATTCCTCCAGGTCCTTGGGATTGACCTGGCGTTGCTTGGCGATCATTTTTGCAGTGACACCCACACAGATGGAATGTCTCCAAAAACCTTCCATGTTGAGAGCATTGAAGTTTTTCTTGCTTCCTATCTGGGTCAAAACCGCGGTGGAAAGCGCAAGATTTTTTACAGTGTTTATACCCAGCATGATTATCGCGCGGACAAGCGAGGTTACCTTTTGCGCAAGTGAGTAATATGCAGAATTGATGAGCTTCATCACCCTGCCCATGAGCACAGGATCAAGGCTAATAAGCCTGTTCAAGTCATTAGGCGATGTTTTGGGGTCATTG
>RPPD01000515.1 GCA_003818675.1 Spirochaetaceae bacterium | reverse complement strand
GCGGCATAGGGGTCTTTGGCTCAGACGCGGTCGAAAGCGGGATTCCAGCTGATGTCTGGCGTTTTTACATCTACTACAACCGCCCGGAAAAAAATGACACTACTTTCACATGGACGGATTTCAAGGAAAAGGTAAATGGTGAGCTGTTGGGGAATTTTTCAAACCTGGTCAACCGCTCGCTCACCTTCATTGACAAATTCTATGAAGGCAAGGTGCCTGCTGGAAAACCTGATCCTGAATTTCAGGAGATTGTACGCAAGTATTGCACGGAGATTCGGGAACTTCTGGACGCTGTTGAACTAAGAAGCGCCTTTTACAAGATCTTTGAACTTTCCTCCATTGGAAACAAACGTTTTCAGGATGGCCAGCCATGGAAAATGCGGACAGAGGCCCCTGAGCAAGCTGCATCGCTTCTGCATGAACTTACATACCTGATCCGCGATCTGGCCATAATGCTTGCTCCCTATCTGCCTGCCACTTCAGAGAAGGTCCTGGGATTCCTGGGAATTGAAAAAGCGGATTGGAGCGCGCTGGGAACGCAGACTGGAATCTTATCAATGAAAAAGCCAGAACTTTTATTCCAGAAACTGGAGGATGACCAGATCGAGGTGCTTCGACAGAAATTTTCTGGAAGCCAGAAAGAGCGCAAGGCTGCGGTTGCAGACGAGTTCCGCGCCAAAGTGGACCTGCGCGTGGCAAAAATCACAGGGATTACCCGTCATCCCGGGGCTGACAAGCTCTATGTGGAGCAGATAGACCTTGGTACAGAAACCCGCCAGATTGTCTCAGGGCTCGTTCCTTATTACAGGGAGGAAGAACTTCTGGGCAAGAATGTAATTGTTGTGGCAAATCTTAAGGCTGCAAAACTGCGCGGGGAGGAAAGCCGCGGAATGTTATTGGCAGCGGATGACGGTAATACAGTGGAAGTTATCTTCGCGCCAGATGCGTCCCCGGGGGACAGGGTTGTTTTTGTGGATGAGGTTGCATCTGATTATCCTGTGGCAACAGAGATTGAAATAGGCTCGTTTTTTGAAATACCACTTATTGTAAAAGACAAATCGGTAACTTGCGAGGGCAAGGTCGTGGCGGCTGCAGGCAAGCCGCTTGCCACTGACAGGGTGATTTCAGGCAAGGTGGGATGACGCTACTCAATTATCAGCTGGAGGATGAGGTCTTCCTCTGCGCGCGCCATTTCAGTGAGCATCTGCGCGGTTTTTGACATCTCCTGGACCTGGTCGCGGATTTCCCTTGCTGACAGCGCAATTTCCTCGATTGCCTTGCTGTTCTGTGAATTGACCGCCACAAGCTCTCCCATGGATGTTTTCACATAATCGGAAAGCCTGCTCATTTCCCCGGATACTCTCATCATGGACTCGTTTGTCTTTTCATTGCGCAGGGAGGCTTCCATGATGTTGTCGAAGGCTGTCTTCACCTTCTCCGCGAGCGAGTAATTCCTGCTGACCTCGTTTATGCTTGCGCCAACGGACGACTCCGCTTCCTGCACACTGGAGAGAACCGCATTCACGAGCGCGGCAATATCCGAGTTGGCCTTCTGGGATTTTTCCGCCAGGGTCCTGATCTCGGAGGCGACAACGGCAAAACCCTTTCCGTGCTCACCGGCATGGGCTGCCTCTATTGAGGCATTCAGCGCGAGCAGGTTTGTCTTCTCGGTTATATCAGAGATAATGCTCAAGATCTCCTGGATCTTCATGGTCTGGACCGCGAGTTTTTTTATTGACCCGTTTGTATTATCTGAGACTTCCTTCAACAGCCCCATTGCTTCAGTGCTCTGCTTCACTATTTCATGACCAGCCACTGCTGTCTCGTTTGTCTCCCTGGCGGTTCTTATGCTTTCCTGTGTGTTGGATTTTACTTCAGAAATGTTTGCAAAGAGCGAGTCAGCGGCGTTGTCGGTTGTCTGAATCACATCCATCTGATGTTTGTTTGTGACGAGTACCTGGTTCATGGTATCCGAAATCTGTGCTGTAGCTTCAAACGATTGGACAGATCCTGCTGAAAGCAGTTCACTCGCGGAAAAAAGGTGTGCGGTATGTTCCGAGATGGACATAATGATACCGCGGAAGCTTAAAGGCTCACTGTTAAGCGTGGCAAAGACTATGCCCCCGGCTGATTTGCCGTTGATGAGGGGGATGAGTTCTTTTTTAAAAAGCGGTAGCGCCACTGCCTGGCAGCCGTCAGCCACGAGCTTGTTTATGGCCTTCTCGAAATTATTGACGCTCCAGTCGCCCTTCCTGATATCGTCCGGAATTGAAAGCAGCACGGTTGTGTTGTAATCTTGCAAAACCATCCTGGCCCTGGCCACGCCCTCTGCCACG
>RPPD01000514.1 GCA_003818675.1 Spirochaetaceae bacterium | reverse complement strand
TCAACTATGACCTGGATATCGATATTTCCTGAGGCTCTGGCGAAGCCTGGGCAGAAAAAGATGCAGGTATTTCAGGTCGCGTCTGGAAGGTTGTAAATCAGAATATGCTACTCGCAAAATTACACTGGAAAGTGAATCAAGACTGTTTTTTATTCCAGATGTATTTTCACTGATTTTTGCGATCCATCCTGACCATGTGGTTTCCATGGGTAAAGCCACTTTGGATCCAGCCTTGATATAACATTTTAAAAGTTCAGAAGCACGATGTCTCTTCAGCATTCTGCGATAAAAATGACGGAAAAGAAAAAAACATAGCAGCAAAAGCAGACAGGCTAAGATGACACTGCCAATTACAGCTGTAGGCATGTTGTTTAGAAAGGAGAATTTTGTCCAGAAGGATGGACTTCCCCCTGGTTTACGGATTCGCCTCAGTGCTTCAAGCTGTGAAGATGTGTATGGATCTGAGGAAATGAGATTACCAGTAATTGTTGATTCGCCAATGAAAGGTGGTGTTGCCTCCGCGGTCACCCAGCCCTTTCCGTAAATCCATATTTCAGCCCATGCATGCGCTGAAAGACCAGTTACTACTGTATAGTCCTGGATTACCTCGGATTCATCAGGCGGAACAATCAGAAAGCCGCGTACATAACGTGATGGAATCCCTGATAATCGCGATAAAAGTACATAGGCTGTGGCGAAGTGCTCACAGAAACCCGTGTGTGAGGTAAAAAGGAAGTGATCCAATACTGGTGTATCAGCAGGTGCGGCCGGGGCTTCAAGGGAATATTTATACTCAGAGCCCAAAAAAAGCTGGATTATGGCAGCAGTCTGTACGGGATCGTTGAGATCATTGTTTAATTGTGCCGCCAGTTCCCTCATCTGTGGAGAAACATTTCTTGGAATGGTGAGATAGCGTTCACGATACTCAAGCCGGGTTTTTAATGATGATGGTTTTGAAAACAGTGTTATGACATCCCCTGCACGCAAAGGCGGGTTGCAAAATATACCACGCTCACCAAGTTTAAGTTCAATGGAAGCAGGGACATTATTTATCATGGCATATGATGCCTCAGGAGTATGGGGCAGGTAAAGGTAGGAATCCACAAACACATCAATCGTAAATCCGCGCGTTGCATCCTGTGGCAGTGAAAACTGGTTGGGCAATTTGCTGTTAAAAAGATGTTCCTGCTCACTGGCGACATGCCACTGCGAACCAGAAAAGGTGTCCAGATGTTCGGTTGCGAGATATTCATAATTATTGACGGTTCCATTGATACCGAAAATCGGAATAGGTGAAAGAAGAGGCCTTTCTCCAATTGTTTCATCCATTCCCATTGTATAACCATAACCAGGAATGCCTATTGCAAGCGGGAAGGTCGGAATTGTTCTGTTAACCAGCCGCCTTAGTTCTCCATGGAGTGTCTTTGAAACAAACTCATTGCCTTTGGGCTCTGGAGATTGGCCCCAGAAAAGAAGACCTACAAGAAAACAAAAGATTATAATGATTACTGAGAAAATTATACCTGATCTTATGTAGATGAAAATAAACATGACAAGTGAGATGGAAAACATGATTCCAAAAACCATGTCCTGAGTGATGAGTGTCAAAGTGCCAAGCAGCACTGCGACAAGACCCGTCAGAACAGAGAGTGAGCTCTTCTTGATGACGAGTGAAGAAAAAAGCGCACTAAAAAAAGAAATGATCAGGAAAAAAAGGTTGGAAATGATCCCGCCATGGTCGCCCTGAAAAAATGCGGCAAACCATATCTTGAACGTGGAGAGTGGAGTCATGACTATACCCGCTATTATCAACAGGCCAAATATTAAAAGCACCAGGGAAGACGATATTCCACAGATCCTGCGTACAACATGCCTGGAGTGAAATATTGATATAAAGGTCAATCCGAGTTTAAGAAAGATGACGATATAAACTGCAAGAAGAGAGGCTTGGGTATTTAGAAGAAACATGCCTGCCAATGGAACAAGGACTGCGATTGATGCTGCAATGAGAATTGGCATTAATTTAAACTCTTGTAAAGATTTCATGTTCCTTTTTTTCCAAATCTGTGACAATTGTCTGTCCGGATGATACAGTAAGTATTGAACATCCTCGATTGCGGAAGGGGATGAGAAGCTCCTCAACATATTGCTGATGTTCTGAGGGTCTGCCATGCATGTTTACAATGAGAATGACATTTCGCCTGAAAACCTGTGCTTCTCCCATGATATCCAGTATTTCACTGTCAACATGGTGTGTGACAAAAATGACTGTATCTGCCATTTCACGTAAATCCGAATTTGAGAGAAAAAGTTCAGCTGGAGAAAACGTATCCTGAAAAT
>RPPD01000513.1 GCA_003818675.1 Spirochaetaceae bacterium | reverse complement strand
TTCACCCTTGGAGATGTGGGCGCCGATGAGCTTGTCCTGATCGTCAAGGGCGATTGCCGCTATGCCGCGTTGCCGGGCATTGACAAAATCACCTGTCTGGACCCTTTTTACCACGCCTGCCCGGGTGACCATGAAGATGAATGTCTGGTCATTAAATTCTGTGACAGGCACTGTGGCGGTAATTTCCTCGCCGTCACCGAGTGCCAGTATTGTCTTCATGTTCTGTCCCCGTGAGACCTTTGAGCCTTCGGGTATCTCGTGAACCTTGATCCAATATGCCTTTCCTGCTGAAGAAATAAAGAGCACATAATCATGGGTCGAGGCAATGAATATCTGGCTGATAAAATCCTCGTCCTTCAGCGTTGAGGAGGATGTCCCCTTACCTCCCCGGTTCTGGCGCTTGTATGCGGTCAGTGGGAGACGCTTTATCAGACCGCGGTTGGAAATGAGAATGACCATCTCTTCCTTGGGGATCATGTCCTCGATGTCCATCTTTTCAATTTCACCGTCCACAATCTCTGTGCGACGGTCATCCCCGTGTTTCTTGGCGAGTTCCTGGGTTTCGACCTTGATCACGGTCAGAATCTTGGTTTCGCTTGCAAGAAGGTCTTTCAGATAGGCGATTAACTCCCTCACCTGCTTCAATTCGTCCACTATTTTCTGCATTTCCAGGTTGGTGAGACGCTGGAGGCGCATGTCCAGGATGGCCTGGGCCTGTATTGTGGAGAGCTTGAAGCGGTTCATGAGCGCTGTTCTGGCAGCGTCCACGGTCGCTGATTTCTTGATTAAGGCGATCACCTCATCAATATTGTCGATGGCGATCTTCAGGCCTTCCAAAATATGGGCCCGCTCCTCGGCCTTTTTCAGGTCGTACTTGGTGCGGCGGATGACCACTTCCTTGCGGTGGCGGACAAAGTATGTGATGAGGTCCTTCAGGGTGTTCATGACGGGCCGGCCGTCCACCAGGGCGATATTATTGACGCTGAAGTTCAGCTGCATCTGGGTATTGGCAAAAAGCTGGTTTATGAGAACCTTGGGAATGGCGCCTTTCTTGAGCTCCATGACAACGCGGATGCCAGTTCGGTCCGATTCGTCCCTGAGATCCGTAATGCCTTCTATTTTTTTATCCTTGATCAGGTCCGCAATACGCGTGACCAGGACGGCCTTGTTTACCTGGTATGGCAGTTCCGTGACAATGATGGCTTCTTTGCCCTGCTTCAGTGTTTCAAGAACGACACGCGAGCGTACAACAATCTTGCCCTTGCCCGTCTGTATGGCATCGCGTATGCCTTGCCTGCCGAAAATGATTCCGCCGGAGGGAAAATCCGGGCCCTTGACGATTCCCATGATTTCGGAATCCGTGATTTTGTTGTTGTCAATATACGCGCAGATCGCGTCAGCGATTTCCCGGAGGTTGTGCGGGGGCATGTTTGTCGCCATGCCTACGGCGATTCCACTCGTTCCGTTTACAAGAAGGAAAGGCAGTTTCCCGGGCAGAACAAGCGGCTCTGTCATGGAGTCATCGTAGTTGGGGCCGAAGTCCACGGTTTCCTTGCCGATGTCCTCGAGCATTTCCTCTGCAGTTTTTGCCAGGCGTGCTTCGGTGTACCTCATGGCCGCGGGCGGGTCTCCGTCGATTGAACCGAAGTTACCCTGGCCTGTCACAAGGGGATATCTGAGCGAAAAGTCCTGTGCGAGGCGGACGAGCGCCTCGTATATTGATTGGTCTCCATGAGGGTGGAATTTACCGAGAACATCACCGACAATACGGCCTGTTTTTTTATAGGCCGTATTGGAGCGTAGGCCCATTTCGTTCATGGAGTAAAGGATCCTGCGGTGAACCGGCTTCAGGCCGTCCCTGACATCGGGCAGGGCGCGGCTGACTATGACCGACATCGCGTAGTTTAAATAGGATTCCTTTATTTCGTCTTCGATCGCTACGGGTATGACTCTTTCTTTACTGTCACTCACAAGATGCTCCTTGCCTATCCGTCAGGAATTGCATTCAGGTTTTGCTCTTTGTTTCTGAGAGTTTATACATCGGGATTATACATCCAGATTCGAAACCGAAAGGGCGTTTTCTTCAATAAATTTCTTGCGCGGCTCGACCTGTTCACCCATAAGAGTGGTGAAGATTTCTTCCGCCTCAACCGCGTCCTCTAGTTGTATCTGCATGATCCGGCGTTCCGCGGGATTCATGGTCGTCTCCCAGAGCTGCTCGGGGTTCATTTCACCAAGACCCTTGTACCGCTGTATGGCGATGTTGTCCTTCTTGGCCGATTCTTCTTCGAGCTTTTTCAGGGCTTTTTCCTTTTCAGCGTCGTTATATGCATACTGGATCT
>RPPD01000512.1 GCA_003818675.1 Spirochaetaceae bacterium | reverse complement strand
GGAAGGTTGTAATTTCACTCCTGCTCCTTGTGCCCATATCCTTCCTGATGGGTATTCCGTTTCCAAACGCGCTTGAAAAAATACGCGCCAACACCTCAAATGAATACGGCTCACTGCTTTTTGGAGTTTCAGGCGCATTTTCCACGATAGGTTCCGCTTTCGCAATATTCCTCAATGTCGCCGCGGGTTACAGCATGTCATTTTTGGCCGGCATCGCCTGCTATACGCTCGGGCTGCTGCTCTTCTGGCTTATCATGCGCACATCCGCTGTGGGGACAGGCGTCAAACCAACCGCAGGTCCATAAGCATGATGTTTTGTACTTTTGGAAGACGCCGGCCCGGCACATCACTGATCTGCGCATGGGCGCTATGTGCCTGTCTTGCGTGTGTTGCTGTTTCATGCGAGCCCTCGGCAAAACTGTATGCGCTCCAGTACGGCACATCCATGTTCCCGTCAAGTGAGGTCTTTGCCACCTTACCACCAGGCACGGCCAAAGAAATTTCTTTTGCATGGCTTTTTTACCTTGTAAAAACGCCTGATGCAACCGTACTGATTGACACGGGATTCAGGGATGAAGCCCTCGCGAAGAGGTTTGGCATTACGTTTGTGGATCCTGTGGCGGTTTTAAAGAAGGCCGGGTTCGCGCCCGAAAGTATTACGGACATCATCATCACGCATGCGCACTTTGACCATATCGGCTCTGTTGACGCATTTCCGAATGCGCGCATACATATCCATACGGGCGCATACAAATCCTTTTTGGATGCTCCGTCCATGCCACACATAGCATCTTTCCTGCGTGAAAACAGGAATGTTTTTCAATTTGACAGCATTTACAAACTCGGGTATAGCATCACGGTATATCCAGTGGAGGGTCATGCATATGGTTCATGCTCAGTGGAGATATTGCTTCCATCAGGCAGGATCGTACTCACGGGTGACGAGGCCTATGTCGATGAAAATGTCAATCAGGCGATCCCGGTCGGCAGTTCGGTAAATCCCCAGGCGAACATGGAATTTCTTGTGCAGACAAAAAAGTCCGGTGTCAGGTTTTTCACCTTTCATTCGCCGAATGTTGTTGGACCCGGTCGCACATGGAAGCTGATTGAGTAAGCAAGTGCGGATGATGCGCCATGGCACCCGGGACTACAAACTCGCCTGCCAGCCGCCATCCACATATAGCGTGTGTCCATTGACATACGCGGCAGCTTCACTTGAAAGAAAAATCGCGGCGCCTGCAAGCTCTTCCGGTTTTCCCCAGCGGCCGAGCGGCACCTCCCTTTTTACCCACGCGTCAAACTCCGGGTCATCCTGCAGCACCTTCGTGAGTTCGGTCTGAAAATATCCCGGGCCTATGGCATTTGCCCTTATCCCGTACTTCCCCCACTCTGTGGCCATGGACTTGGTGAGCATTTTCAGTCCGCCCTTGGCGGCGCAATAATTTCCTATTGAAGGTCTGGCCATCTCCGCGTTCAGGGATGTGATGTTGATTATCGCGCCGCGGCCGCGCATGATCATTTTCTTCGCCACTGCCTGGGCTGTCACGAACGCAGCTGTCAGATTGGTTGTAATCACGGCATTCCAGTCATCAAGCGACATCTGTTCAAGCGGCTTCCTCCGATGGATGCCGGCGTTGTTGACAAGCACGTCAATCGGTCCCTGCTCTTTCTCTATCTTTTCAATGGCAACGGTCACGGCCTTTGTGTCAGTGACGTCAAATGCATATCCCGCGACACATGTCTGGTGCTTTCCGGAAAGTGAGCCTGAAAGCTTCTTTGTGGCCGCGTCCACTCCATCCTGCTTTGTACCGTTTACGACGACAATAGCGCCAGCTTCCACAAAGCCCTGCGCAAGGTGATATCCCAGGCCTCGCGTAGACCCGGTGATGAGAACTATTTTATCCCTGACCGAGAACAGGTCATTCATCTTTAGCTCCTTGCCTGGATAGATTTTAAATAAATTCGACCGAATTTCATATTGTTGCTTTTATCCGCCAGTTTTAATATTATAGCCGAAATCACGAAGGAGTGCCATCATGAAAACAACATCAGGTATTTCAAAGCTCATCAGCCTGCTTGTCGCCCTGATCGCGATGACGGTATCGCTCGCTGCTGACAATGACAATCCTTCATACGCGAAAATCAAATTCAATTTTGTCGTCGCGCAGGATGGAAGCGGAACCTTCAAAACAGTTAAACAGGCGATCGACGCGGTCCCGGACAACTCCAGCACCCGGACATTCATCCTTGTAAAAAACGGCGTCTACAGGGAAAATATAACGATCCCTGTTGCCAAGTTGAATGTGAGCCTTATGGGCGAGGATCCCATGAAGACCATCATC
>RPPD01000511.1 GCA_003818675.1 Spirochaetaceae bacterium | reverse complement strand
TACTTCATAAAATAGGAGCCTGACCTGCATGAGTTATCTGATTGCCATAACAGGAAAGGGAGGTGTCGGTAAAACTACCATTTCAGCAATTATTGTAAAAAGGCTGATAAAAAAAGGATGTAAACCTATACTGGCTATCGATGCAGATCCTAACACCTGCCTGGATACCATGCTTGGTGTAAAGGCTGTAAAATCGGTTGGCCGTGTCAGGGAGGAGGCAAGGGAAATTGCAGGAAAAGGATTATCGGCAGGCACATCGAAGCAGGAGCTGCTGGAAATGAAAATCGCTGAAAGCCTTGTTGAATCAGAAGATTTTGACCTTATTGCCATGGGCCGCTCCGAAGGGCCGGGTTGCTATTGCTATGCCAATAATGTGCTCCGTTCGGTGATCGGTGAGATCTCGGTCAATTATCCATATATTGTCCTGGATAATGAAGCCGGCCTTGAAAACCTGTCGCGCAGGATCGTGCAGGAGGTTGACGTGCTTGTGATGATCAGCGATCCCTCCAACCGGGGCATTGAAACCATTAAAAGACTATACGACCTGTCGCATGAAATGGGAATCAGGTACAGGAAACTTGTCTTCATTGTCAACCGGGTAAGGAACCATTTCCCGGGATCGGTGGAACTGCTTAATGCAGACTTTCTTGTCAGCCTTCCTGAAAACAGTGAGATCATAGAACTCTCGGAAGGCCATCAGAACATCAGTGAATTGCAGGAAGATAATCCCGTTGTAACGAAGATAGATGAACTCCTGGATAAACTCATTTCTGTATCGTCAATGAATAAACATCAATTGTAAGTGGAGCATCATGGAAAAAGAAGGAAATCAATTGAACCAGCTTGTTTACGACCCTGCGTCGCTTGAAATGCTTGAAAAAGCAAACAGGGAGTCGATCAATACCTGCTTTGCCAGGTATGATACCCAGAAAAATCAATGCAAGTTCGGGACCAGTGGTGTTTGCTGCCGGATATGTCACATGGGGCCCTGCCGTATCACACCGAAAGCTCCCAGGGGCATCTGCGGTGCTGATGCTGATACCATCGTTGCCAGGAATTACCTCAGGGAAGTTGTGGGCGGAACGGCTGCACATTCCGACCACGGACGTCATCTCGTGCTCCGCCTCAAAAAGATCGCCGAAGGAAACGGAGGTGGTTACAAAATAAAAGATACACAGGCATTATACCGGGCTGCCCTTGATTTTCATATTCCCTGTGAGAACAGGAGAGACGAAAACATAGCGCTCGATCTCGCCAATCTATTCCTGGAAGAATTCACCTCCCAGGAAGAAAAACTCAGGACCCTTAAACTTTCTCCTGTTGCCCAGCAGAACAACTGGAAAACCTGCAATATTGAACCAAAAGGTGTCGACCGTATGGTTGTGGAAGCCATGCACCGCTCCCACATGGGTGTCGACCATAGCTACAGGAATATCCTTCTCGATGCTTTTAAAACCTCCCTTGCCGATGGTTGGGGCGGCTCACGCATTGCGATGATCGTTTCCGATATTCTTTTCGGTACCCCGTCACCTGTGAGAAGCGCTGCCAACCTGGGAATTCTCAGCAAGGACAAACCCAATATTGTTGTGCACGGCCATGAACCGGAACTATCTGAAATGCTGGCAATCGCCGTCAACGATCCTGAGATAAAAGACTATGCGAAAGCCGCCGGAGTTCAGGGAGTGCAGCTTTCAGGCATATGCTGTACTGCCAACGAGATCCTTATGCGGCATGGTATCCCCCTGGCAGGGAGCTTTCTGCAGCAGGAGCTGGCTATTATCACCGGTGCCATCGAGATGATGATCATCGACGTGCAATGTTGCATGCCCAGCCTCCCCGAAATTGCCAGGTCGTACCATACACATATCGTTTCAACCACGGATATTGCCAGGACTGAAGGTGCCATCCATATGCCTTTCGATGAAGACAATGCCATGGCATCGGCAAAAGAACTAATTAAAAAAGCCATTGATAATTTCAAGAACAGGGACCCCGGAAAAGTGGCCATTCCTGATTATTCCTCACCCCTGGTGGCGGGCTTCAGTGTCGATGCCATCAAATATATGCTGGGTGGCAGGTTCAGAGGATCTTTCAGGCCGCTGAACGATGCCATTATCTCCGGCCGTATCAGAGGTATTGCAGGTATTGTAGGTTGCACCAACCCCAAAGGCAGGGTCGACGAATACATTAACGTGCTGACCCGTGAATTGCTGAAAGAAAATGTGCTGGTGCTGAAGACCGGATGTGCTGCCATTGCATCCGGAAAAGAAGGGATGCTCACCCCCGAAGCCGCACTGGAAAAAGCAGGTAAAGGATTGCGTGAAGTATGCGAAGCGGTTGGGATGCCG
>RPPD01000510.1 GCA_003818675.1 Spirochaetaceae bacterium | reverse complement strand
CCCGCGCCGACATCTATGGCTTCTGCATCCCGTTTGCACAGGAACTCGCCTTGTTGATGGAGGAGAGCAAGATCCCCATCAAGATCAGGCTCTGCGATACCATGGGCTATGGGCTTTCGTATACAGGGACTGTTCTTCCGCGTTCCATCCCGCGCATGATCCACGCTTTCCACAACGAGACAGGCTACCCCTCGAGCCTGCTTGAATGGCACGGCCACAATGACTTCCACAAGGTGCACATCAATGCCGCGACCGCCTGGCTTTACGGAGTATCTGCATTAAACGCTTCTCTGTTGGGCTACGGCGAGCGCACGGGCAATCCGCCGCTTGAGGGAGCAGTCATGGAATATGCCGGCCTTAAGGGAGATACCGGTGGCATGGACCTGTCGGTGATAACTGAAATAGCCGAGTACTATGAAAGAGAAATCAAGGCGACCATTCCGTCAAATTATCCGTTTGTGGGCTGCGAGTTCAATACCACGCGTGCCGGCATTCATGCTGACGGTCTTTTAAAAAATGAGGAGATCTACAACATATTTGACACGGAGAAAATATTAAAGCGTCCGCTCAAGATCACGGTGACTGACAAGTCCGGACTCGCGGGTATCACCCGCTGGATCAATGAGAATATTCCGTCTGTTGTCTCTGGCGAGGCCGAATTGGTGAGCAAACGACATCCTGGGGTCAAGCATATAAACACATGGGTCATGGAACAATATGCCCAGGGCAGGACCTCGAGTATTTCAAATGAGGAGCTTGTGGCGCAGACAAAGCATTTTCTCCCGTCGCTTTTCGAGTCTGAATCTGTCAAGGTCAGGAAGGCGGCGATTGAAAAAGCGCTTACACTCGCCAGGAAGATTTCCTCGAGCAAGGAGATACAGTCCCTCGATGAAGACAAGATCGAAGCATACCTGGACATGGCCCTGAAAAAGGAAGGTTCGATTCAGCTTATTGCGATCACCAACCTGGAAGGACAGCGCATCACGCAGGTGCATACACAGCGCGGGGAAAAGGGTCTCTTCAGGCCCCTCCTGAACAAGAACTTCCACAAGCACGAGTGGTTTACGCGTGTGGTCAAGAATGGTGAAATCTATCACTCAGACCTGTTTTTTTCCAAATACACAGGGCTTCTCATAATGACCGCGGCACATCCATTGCTTGACTCCATGGGAAAAATGTACGCGGTCATGGACATAGATTTCAAGTTTGACGAATTGGTAAAGCTCCTCTCCAACATTCCAGAGGAGATACTGGAGACCAAGAGTCAGGAATGAGTGTGGGCAAAGCGTGCATTCACAGAGTATTGCGTTCGCTGGTCCTTCAAATTGCCATTCAGTCTCTTATAATATTTTTTTTAACAGGTTGCGGTTCCATGTCCATGGAGAGTGCTGCCGGGGATACGGTAATAAGGATAGATGCAGAAACAACATACCAGGTAATCCGCGGCTTTGGCGTCTCCGGTGCATGGTGGACAATAGAGACTGAAGATTGGCCAGAAGAGAACAAACAGTATCTGGCCCGCCTTTTTTTTGACAGGGAATCCGGCATCGGCCTATCCATGTACAGATACAATTTTGGAGCAGGTGGAACAAATCCTGACGCTCTAGGTGTGGGCACTGATTCAGGCAATACCGCAAATGATCCGTGGCGCACACCGGTTGGACTTGAGATTGCGCCCGGCATCTTTAATCCCGCCCGGGATAAAGGCGGACTCTGGTTTCTCAAGGCAGCTCAGGATGCCGGAGTCAGGGAAATCATCGGTTTTGTCAACAGCCCGCCAGCCCGTTTTACCAGAAACAGGGGAGTCACGGGCAGTACTGACGGACTCTCAAATATCGACCCGGCTATGCACCACGATTTTGCACGCTATCTTGTGGATCTCGTGCGCTTTATGTGGGAAAACGGTTACAGGATCAACTGGCTTTCTCCATTTAATGAGCCTGATATTGAATGGAATCCTGCCAAGGGACAGGAGGGATGCAGTTATTCTGCGCAAGAGGCCGCCATGCTCCTCGCAACTGTGAGGAAGGAGATTGTTGCCGCGGATCTGCCGGTAGAATTGACTCCTTTTGAGCTGTGCGGCTGGGATCGTGCACAGGAATACCTGAAGGCGATAAATGCATTCCCGGAAATTACAGATAGTCTTTCTGTCTTTTCAATACACAGATATGAATCCGGGCCTTCGCAACGTGAGCGCGTACTGCCTCTTTTCCGCAAGGACTTTCCCAAAACTGAACTATGGATGAGTGAATGGACCCAGCTTGAGCAGGGGCGTGATGCCGGGATGGATTCGGGTCTTGTGCTTGCCAACATGATTCACGATGATCTTGCCAGTATGAATGCCTCGTCATGGCAGTACT
>RPPD01000509.1 GCA_003818675.1 Spirochaetaceae bacterium | reverse complement strand
TCTTTTGCTTCGTTTTCTTTCCACAAAGAAAATGAAGGATGAGAATGGTAGTCGGAATAACCTAATTGACAAAGAACTTACATCAAACAGAATCATATACATGGAACGCAACAAAAAACGTCATTGCGAGCGACAGCGAAGCAATCCTTAATACTATTGAGATTCAGCCCAGGCACGAATTGCCGTGCACCTTTTATCATCTTAATTTAACCTAACTTTATACTCTCTTTACGGGTTTTAATATCATGAAACAGGTCATCACCACCGAACGCATTCCCATCAAATTATGGCTCGGGAAGATCGAAGAGGGAGCATTGCAGCAGGCCAGGAACCTCGCCAACCTTCCCTTTGCCTTCCGTCATGTGGCGCGTATGCCCGATGCCCATGAAGGTTTCGGCATGCCCATCGGAGGGGTGCTGGCGACTACCGGGGTCATCATCCCGAATGCAGTAGGTGTGGATATCGGCTGCGGTATGTGCGCGGCAAAGACTTCCCTTCAAGAAATCAACATCAAAACCATCAAGGGGATCATGAGTGATATCCGGAAACTTATCCCCCTGGGTTTTAACCATCACAAAAAGCCTCAGGATATTTCACTGATGCCTTCTGCGGCAGGAATTATCCCCGGCGCTATCGTGGATCAGGAGTTTGAAAGTGCCAGGGCTCAGATCGGCACCCTGGGCGGAGGAAACCACTTCATCGAGATACAGAAAGGGAGTGACGGCCACATCTGGATCATGGTCCATTCCGGCAGCAGGAACATCGGGAAAAGGGTCGCCGACCATTATAACAGGATAGCCAGAAAGCTCAATGAGAAATGGCATGCTGCTGTCGACCTTTCGGCGAACCTTGCCTTCCTCCCTGTGGATACCGATGAGGCGAAGCAATACCTCAATGAGATGATGTACTGTATTGAATTTGCTTTTTCCAGCCGTAAGCTGATGATGGCTAAAATAGAATCTGTCTTTTCAGACCATTGCGGAAGTGAATTCAGGGAACTTGAATTTATCAACATTGCCCATAACTATGCCGCCCCCGAAAATCATTTCGGCCATAATGTTTATGTGCACAGGAAGGGTGCAACCAGGGCCAGGAAGGGAGAGACTGGCATCATCCCGGGTTCACAGGGTACCCGGAGCTACATCGTGACCGGTAAAGGTAACCCTGATAGTTTCAACAGTTGTTCGCACGGTGCTGGGAGGATCATGGGACGTAAGGAAGCACAGCGTACCCTCGACCTGAAATCACAGATAGCTTTACTCGACAAACAGGGGATAGTCCATGCCATCCGCACCACCCGCGATCTCGACGAGGCTCCGGGAGCATATAAGAATATTGATGAGGTAATGAAAAACCAGGAAGATCTTGTGGATGTGCAGGTGGAATTAAATCCGCTGGCGGTGATCAAGGGATGAAGGGAAGCAGAGAAGAGAGACTATGAGAGGAAGAGACTGAGAGAGGATGAGACGGGGAGTGGGAGAGACAGGGAGATGAGCACTGAGATCTGGCGCCAAAGGCATTGCGATTATGTTTGCTGGCAGGGCGCGGAGGGCGGCAAGTCAGGGCGCGACTAAAGGCACCGGAACAAACTGAGCATACATGCACGGCTTATGCGCCGCAGAACTCAGAGTCGCACGCTGACTGCGCGATGGCCGGAGGAGCGCTGAGAATTGGGGAAGAAGCGTTAACCGGTTAACCGGTGAAATGATAAACTGAGATATATCCTTCTTTTCGTTACTTTTGCAAAAATTTATAATCATGTTTACCGGTATCGTTGAAGAAGCTGCTGTTGTCAAAAATCTTGTAAAAGAAAAGGATAACCTCCATATCACACTCGAATGTTCCTTTACCAATGAACTTAAAATCGACCAGAGTGTCTCGCATAATGGCGTTTGTCTCACAGTGGTCAGCAAGGAAGGTAATACATACACTGTTACAGCCATCCACGAAACCCTGGTGAAATCGAATCTCGGTAGCTTAAAAACAGGCTACCTGGTAAATCTTGAGCGCAGTGCCCGTCTTGACGGGAGGCTCGACGGACATATTGTCCAGGGTCATGTCGACCAGACAGGAGTATGCCGCGATGTGAAAGAGTCGGGAGGGAGCTGGTATTACACTTTCGGATACAAGCCCCTGCAGGATGATTATATGACCGTTGAAAAAGGTTCGGTATGTGTGAACGGGGTCAGCCTGACTGTGGTAAACTCAAAGCCTGATTCCTTCCAGGTAGCCATCATTCCATATACCCACCAGGTCACCAATTTCCACCAGATCAAACCGGGTACTGTGGTCAATCTTGAATTCGACATCATCGGGAAATATATTGCAAGGATATTGAAACAGATGAAATAAAATACATAAGATCCTT
>RPPD01000508.1 GCA_003818675.1 Spirochaetaceae bacterium | reverse complement strand
GCCATGCTATTAGTGCCTGCGTAACAGACTTCGTAAGCTATGACCATGCCTTCCTGTTTTGTAGTGATGATGTCATTGCCATTCAGCCGGAAATATTCTTCTATCTTCTGGCTCAGTTCCAGCTCCGTCATTCCCGGTTTGAAACTCTTTTTGGCTGTTTCTGGAAACCCTGCGATTATTCTTCCCGCCTCTTCCTGTATGCTGATTTCAGCAGCAGATTTGCACATCCGCAAGGTTTTCAGCTCCATGGATATATCGATGGGTTCCGCTTGATCAAAGAAACCCAGCATGCGGGTCACGGTGGAATATGAAGTGGCCGCGAAATTAAAACCGATTCGTTCCGCTCTCAGGCCAACAGACTCAAATATATTGGTCAAATCTTTGCTTCCACTGAATACCTCAAGTTTTAAATGACACACCGATGTGCGTATCTGGTCCGTTGCCTTCCTTGCCAGCATGAAAGGTTTGCTTTTCACCGGGACAAAAAGATAAAGCGGAAGAACCGAACCGGTATAATAGTAAAGATCGACGCCGGTATTCAATACGGCAAGGTCCAGGCCCTTGGCCGTCAATAAATCCTGGAGCTTCTGTAACCGTTGCAGGTATTCTTTTTCCGTAAAACCCTTGAATTCAAACATAATTGATGATAGTAAAAGTTTTAATTCCCTGCAAGAGAAGAAGAAATGATAATAACCACTGATTACGCGAATTAACGCTGATTAAAAGAATACAAGGGTGAATCATTCTGCCTGGACCAGGAAAATGCGGACAGGGTTTGAAAATATTCCAATATTCGATTATGATTGTTTTTATCCGTGAATATTATGCCGGCAACTGATTCCAATCAAAAAATACTCAATCTCGCCAACAGTCATTTTATAAAGAAGGACTACAGGCAATGCATCATGTATTGCATGCAGCTTGTCAATTTTGGCTACAAAAAGCACCTGGCTTTCCTGATTATGGGCAATTGCCATATGAGCCTTGGGAATTGTAAAGAAGCAATCAAATGGTTCCTGAAAATATCCCATCTTGTCCAGGGAGGTCTTTCCAACCTGGCCCTGGCATACCTGCATGACAATTCCTACGACAAGTCGCTTTCTTCCTATAAAAAGATATTGAGGTGGGTGAAAATCAGATACAGCAGGGAAATCATGCCGCCAATTCCATTCAACGAAATGGATATAGTTCCCGCGTCATTATTGTCCCTGAAAGAATTGTCTTTGATTTCCTGTAACAATATTGGTTTTTTATATTACCAGAAGCATCAATATAAAAAGGCAGTCTGTTATTTCAGAAAGGCCCATGACATCAATACGCGGAATATTACAATAGTAAACAATCTCGCCATTTCATTGATGATGACAAATGAAGCTGTAGAAGCCATGCGTCTGCTTGAAACCGCAATGGACAACAAATCCCATCCAAACAACAATATTGATGATATCAGGCGCTATTGCGCAAGTATCATTCTCCCGTTTGAAGGCGATAATGTGCCAGATGCCTCCCGGCTGGAAATCAAACTTGCCGGCCAATTACTGGAGGATATTGGAAATATTCTTGATCCCGGACAGGATGAAAAAAGACCTGACCGCTGATTACGCTGATAAAAAAGAAACCCCCGGCTGGTGCGCGTGGGTCTTATGGTATACAAACCATGTTTTGCTCCTTTTTCCCAGTTTCCTAATTGACTGCGATGGCAGTATCAAGCGCGCCTGAACTGATTTCATCCCCTTCCCCTCAAGCTCGTGCTGCAGGCCGGCTCTGTTACACCCTGTTCCATTCCGCAGCAGCCCGGGTTTCAGGAATATACGCCTCATGGATTTGAATGCATAATGAAAAATAAACTGCCGGGAAAAGTTGCAATCGGAGTAGGAGAATAGCTGAACATTTTTATTTTGTTTACAGGTTTAATAACGTGCATCATCCACTCCCACGTTTTACGTCAAGCCGCCGATCCCTTTTCTTTGAAACTCAATCCATAAAAGCGATACTTCTTCTCAATAGTCTCCCGTGTAGAATACCGGTACAGCTCCTTCTTTCTGGAAATAACCCAAAGGAGTTCAACAAGCTTCTTTGCAATTGCCACAATAGCAATTTTTTTACCACGTCGCTCACGAAGATCCTGATATTTTTCTTTCAGATATCCGCCTTCTTTTGATCTGATCAACGCCCATGCAGATTGCACTGCAACACGCCGGATGTGCTTGCATCCTCGTTTGGTAATATGTCCCATCCTCACTTGTTTTCCCGAAATATCAAGCCGGGGAACAAAACCAACATAATTGCTCACCTGTGCAGCATTATCAAATCTACTCCCATCTCCAAGGTGGGCAATAAACGCCATGGTCAAGGATGGTCCTGCGCCTGGGACAG
>RPPD01000507.1 GCA_003818675.1 Spirochaetaceae bacterium | reverse complement strand
TTTCTGAAAAACTGATGCTGTTGGCGAAATATGACAGACGTCTCTTGAATGAAAAACCCGCTTTACCTACTGCTTCCACAATAGCTGGATGAATGAATATGCGGTCCATTGAAAGCTCAATTCCGGAATATGTAGTCAGAAACCGGATCCTCAAATCCTGGAGTGAAAGCTTCCTGGAAATGATGCTTTCAAGCGCTTGAGTATCAACAACCTTGTCTCCAGCGCAAAACAGTATCAGATTGGATCTTTGCCCAATCTGGAGAGATTTCTCCAACAGTTGCTTATTGACAAAAAGAGTCATGGGCATGACCTGGTGCGGTCTTAAAGAGAAGGCGCCACCTTCTTCATCCTGCATTATTCCATGGAGGTTAACTGAAATAGGAACAGAATCCATTTGGGTTTTGACAAGGGGTACATCACCAGGAATACTGTCAGTCTTCTCGACACGCACCAAAAGTTCATCTCTTTTCAGGTTTGAAACACCAAGCCTGCGGGCAAGACGCGTGTTGCTGCGAGCCCAGGCAAAATCCACTGTATCCAAATCTTGTGTTGGATTGGTTGCTGAATCTGCCGAATGTTGAAAAAGGTTTTCATACTCAGGCGGAATTCCAAAGATCTGAACTCCTGTTACAGACAAGCCCGTGCTGCGCGAGGAGACAGTTCCGGTGAGCATCAAAACAGGAACCACCATTCCATTGTCTGATGGTTGTATTTTATCAGCCAGCTCGTCTGTGAAAAAAAACTCCTGTGACTGTATGACATGAGTCACTTTACCAAGCCTGTTTTCTGTCTGGCGCAATAGACTGTACCTGACAGAATCCCCTGTTGAAAGCGAACCTGAAATGAGGCTTACAGCCAGAACACTGCCCCAAAATACACCCTGGTATTGTCTTTTGAAATAGATGATATTTCTTATTGCCAACCTGAATGCTGATAATGCCATGTTATTCCCGTATCAGTTTCCTGTTTTCAAGGCGGTAAACGTCCTGCATCCTCGAGGCGAGGATGGCAGAATGGGTGACGACCACGAGTGCTGTTCCTTCGTCAACATGGACAGAAGAGAGGATTTCAGCCATTGATGCGGCACTGGCCTGGTCAAGGGAACCTGTGGGTTCGTCAGCCAAAAGAATTGCGGGTTTGTTGATAAGGGCTCGAGCCAGTGCAGTGCGTTGTCGCATTCCGCCTGAAATCTGGCCTGGCAGGTAATTTTCAAAGGAACCAAGCCCCATGTGTTTAAGCAGTTTTTTTGCACGTGATTCTGCACCATGCTGTGGAAACCTGCGGGAGAAGGCCATGGTTGGCAGAAGAACGTTTTCCAGTATGGAGAGCTGCGGGAGCAGGTAATGGCCCTGGAAAACAAAGCCTATTTCACGATTCCTGAAAAGGGCGAGATTATCATCGCTGAATGAATCAATCTCCTTCCCCTTGAATCTGACATTTCCGGAAGATGGCCTGTCCAGTGCGCCCATTATTTGAAGCAGCGTGCTTTTCCCGGAACCTGATGGCCCTATTATTGCCGTGAGGCTTCCAGCTTTGATATCAAGGTTTATATCCTCGAGAACAACCAGTGTTTCTGCAGACCCTGGCACCAAAAACGATTTTTTAACCTGGGTGATGGATAAAAGTGTTGTGTTTCCTTCCATGAGAATATGGTGACATTAATCAGACCATCGTTCAAGCTGTCTTTTTGCGAAAAGCTTGACCCTTGAAATAAAAAAAGATACATTTACCCGATGTTAGAAAAGCTGTTAAGCCTGTTTTTCGGGTCCAAATTTGAAAAAGACCTTAAAATGCTCCTTCCTCTTGTAGAGAAGATCAACTCACATGAAAACAGGATGCGCGCCCTGTCGGACGCAGATTTTCCTGCTTTGACAGAAGAGTTCAAAAAACGCCTCAAGGAGAGTGAAACCATTGACAGGCTTTTGCCGGAGGCATTTGCACTTGCGCGTGAGGCAGCCAGGAGAGTGCTTGGAGAAAGGTTGTTTGATGTCCAGCTCATGGGCGGCATAGTCCTTCATCAGGGCAAAATAATGGAAATGAAAACCGGAGAGGGGAAAACCCTTTCTGGAGTCCCTGCCGCATACCTGAATGCCCTTTCAGGCCTTGGAGTGCACATCGCCACTGTCAACGACTATCTTGCAGAACGCGACTCTGAATGGATGGGCCCTGTATTTAATTTCATGGGGATTACTGTCGGTGTTATAAAACCCAACATGGATACAGAGGCAAAAAAAGCTTCCTATAATAAAGACATAACTTATGGAACAAATAATGAATTCGGTTTTGACTATCTGCGTGACAACATGGCGCCAGCCCTGCAATACAAGGTTCAGCGTGGCCACAATTTTTGCGTAATTGATGAAATAGATTCCATACTCATTGACGAG
>RPPD01000506.1 GCA_003818675.1 Spirochaetaceae bacterium | reverse complement strand
TTGGAATACGCGGACCTGCCTGACATCATGGTTGGACCAAACAAGTCAATACTCTGCATGTTGGTCGCATTCATGGGATTTTGTGCGAGTTGCCTGGGGGTTCTATTGTTTGACAATCTCAGGAAACGGAAGCTGGTGTAGGAATTTTTGGGGGGGTATGCGCATGAAAGCGGCTTTGTTTGTTTTTACAGTTACACTTTTCATGTCGCCTGGAATTCTTTTTTCCGAAACACCGCAGATGCAGAATTCTGACACAGCAGAGCTTGAATCACGTGTGCTTCTGGCGCACTCCACCCACGACTATCCAGTCACTCCAGGCGATGTATACCTGCTTTCGTGGGTGACCATGACCGGTGCCCAGTCAATCGAGATTGTCATAAGGGGAGATTATCAGGCGCACCTTGGGATCTTTGGTGTATTGCAGGCGCATGGCATGACCTACCTGCAATTCGCGGCTGCAGTTGAACAGAAAGTAACTGCAGTTTATCCGCAGGGCAGGCCGCAGTGCATTGTCAGGTCCACGGGAATTTTCCTGGTAAGGGTCCAGGGCGAGGTGAAGCTGGAGCGTACAGTTGAGTGCTGGGGTTTGACAAGGCTTTCCGCAATAGTTGGAGACAACGCCACCAATAATTCATCATACAGAAATGTGGAAGTAAAATCACAGAGCAACAGTACGCAGAGGTATGACTTGTTTGCGGCCAGGCGTATGGGAATACGGGAACAGGATCCATATATAAGGCCAGGGGATGTGATTACTGTTAAACGTACTCAAACCCGTGTTGTGATTTCCGGAGAAGTAAACAAACCGGGTGTGTATGAACTTGCAGAAGGTGAAGGTCTTGCTGACCTGATTGAAAAATATGCCGAGGGCTTTTCAGTCCTGGGAGATACGGCACGCATACGCATTGTCCGCACACTTTCAGCAGAAAAAAACGGAGAGAGTTTTCTCCTGGATAGCAGTACTTCCGAGTATAAAAGTTTCAAACTCAGGTATCTTGACGAGGTGACCGTAGGCAGCAGAGTGGACAGTTTCCCGGTTGTTCATTTTGAAGGAGCGGTTGTGACAGGAAAACCAGGTACTGCTTCTGAACTTGAACCCGCACCCGGAAAATACACCAGCAGGATAACCGGAGGCGAGCGGCTTGGAAGCATTGTCAGGGGCATGAGGGAAGTTTTTTCACCGTTTGCAAGCCTCTCTGAAGCATACATAATCCGCAGGGACAGGGACCTGCCCATTCCAGCCAATTTGGAAAAGCTTATTTTTGATTATTCCGCGGCGGATGACGTTGTGCTTGAAGCGCAAGACCGCATTATTGTCCCGTTTAAAAAATACTATGTCACTGTAAGCGGTGCTGTACTGAAGCCAGGCAGATACCAGTACGCCCCGGGCAAGCGATTTTCATATTATCTTGATGTAGCGGGTGGAACTGATCCGCAGAAAAATTCCGGCAACAGCGTAATCATCTCAGACAGCAATGAAAACAGGCTCGCGCTTGACAGGGTAATCCAGCCTGATGACCGTATCTATGCAGAGTACAATAATGGACTCTACCACTTCCAGCAATGGGGGGTGGTGTTGGGGACAACAGTTTCTGTGGCCGCGCTTGTGGTTGGCATCATCCAGCTGACTCGATAAAAGACACTGCGTTGGAATATATGCGCGCAGGACCGGCTCTTTTCTATGGCACTGGAGTCGTCACCGGAGGCGTCATCTGCGTATAAATGGAAAGCAGTGTAAGAAGATCATTTAACTGGGCAATATCCGCCTGAGTATATTGTTTTGAAGCAACCAGCTTGTTGATTTCGTCTATCATGTTGTTGAGAATTTTCATTTTAGAGCGCATCTGTTCTGCCTCGGTCTGTCCGCTTTGGGAAATCTGTTCCAGAAGCCCGCGCATCCGGTCGTATTCGACTGAAGTATATCCATTCTTGCCCGCAAGCCTGGTGTTCACATCCTCCAACAGGTTGTTCAATATGTGCATTTTTGCCCGTGCTTCCTCGTAGCCGGAAAGTCTGCCAATATCAGCCTGCGCTGGAAGCGTGCCTCCAGTCTGAAGGGTTGCGGCAGGGGCCACTTTGTCCCCACGCGCAATCTGCGCGGCAGTCACCGGTGTGGCCGCTTTGCCGATTGCCATGATGACTACGCGGCTTCCACCCTTGCGGATCGGAACAGGATTGTAGTACTGGGCAATGGCGGAATCGTTGCGTGAATCCGGCGGAATATTAAAGTTCTTTGCTCCACTCGCCCTGAAATCCCAGAGGTTTTCATATAACTTTTTCCAGTTCGCAAAGATGACTTTATCAGGCACAGTGATGCCGGATTCTCCGAGCATTGATTTGAAGCCGGTAATGATGGCAGCTTTATTGTCCGCAGATGCCGCTTCAACATTT
>RPPD01000505.1 GCA_003818675.1 Spirochaetaceae bacterium | reverse complement strand
TGCTTCAGTTTCTCCACTGCGCTAAAGAGCCTGCGGCAGAGGCGGTCAATAACAGAAAGCGCGATCTCGGCATTTTTTTCTATCATCTGGACAAATCCTGTACGGTCAAACTCCAGGAGCCGTGACTCTGTCATGGTCACAGCGGAAGCAGTCCGTTTGATCCTGTTTACAATGGCCATTTCACCAAAAAACTCGCCCTTGCCCAGGATTGCCAAAAGATGGTCCTTCCCCTTTATCCTCTTGGTGATCTTGACCTTCCCCTCCTTGATGATATACATCTTGTCACCGGCCTCTCCCTCGGTAAAAAGGACTTTATTGGCTGGAACATCCATGCCGAATTTTTCAAATAAAAGTGTGTCCGTACCCATAACTGCTCTCCATCTATAATTCTAATATTTTTTTACCCTTTTTGAAAGCCAGGGCAAGTTTTCCTGGTATCTATAGATAAACAGCATACCTTCAAAAAGGTAAATAATAAAGGAGTCATCATGAAAAAAATGCCATTCCTGCCTGTTTTACGCTTCAAGCATATTTCTATTACAGCATGCATCGCTGTATCTATTCTGCTTCCGATCCTCATTTGTTCCTGCATTCCTCTGCCTGGAAGCGTTCCGCATCCGGATCTTGCACCACCAGCCCTATATCGTGTCTTTTCAGATGCTGCCCGGAAGGTAACTCTGGTCTTTGACAAACCGGCAACAATTGATCCTATAGGGGTCAGTGTTGACCCGGAAATGGATGTCGTGGAAGTGACACAATCAGAAAGTATGGTTACGCTCTGCTTTGACGTACTGCTTTCACCTGGCAAGGAATATACCTTGCGCGCTGAAGCCCGTGATCTGCATGGCAACAGCTGTTTTTTCATTGCGAAGTTTTACGGATTTAATCCGCGGATAGCCCTTGTGGAAATAAACGAGTTTACAACCCGTGGGTCCTCCACACATCCTGATATCATTGAATTGAAAATTATCAAATCAGGCTCCCTGGCCGGCATGTGCTTTTGCCATGGAACCCGTGACAATTATGCGTACAGGTATGTATTTCCTGAGTGTGAGGTTGCTGAAGGGGATTATATCCTTCTGCATGCCAAACCAGAAGGTATCCAGTCAGAGATATCTGAGACTGGCGACATCACTGTATCAGGCGGACTTGACGCATCACCCATGGCCCGTGATTTCTGGATTAAAGAAGGGACAGGTCTGTCAGGGAACAACGGGGTACTGGCAATCTACACGCAACCGGCAGGGAGCATTATTGATGCAGTCATCTATACCAACCGGACATCATCCTCTGACGCTGTTTACTGCGGATTCGGTTCACAGGACCTTATAGACCCGGCTATCATGCTCTGCGAGGAAAAGGCGTGGGTTGCATCAGGGGATGCAGTAAAACCCGAGGATGCTGTCAATATCGAGCCCTCAACCGCAACACGTTCGATATGCAGATCAAGCTCTGGCACAGATACAGACACGAACAATGACTGGCACATCGTACCCACAAAGGGGGCAAGCTTTGGGACTGCAAATACTGACGAGGTGTATATGCCGTAAAATGTACTACATTCTGTGTTCGGTTAACACAGGGAACCCTCAGATGTGATCCTTGATGAACTCTTCCAACACCTGCCTGGGCACAGCCCCAACCCGTTTGTCTGCGACCTGCCCCTTTGAGAAGACAAGCAGTGTCGGGAGACTCACGATATTATATGAAGAGGCAAGCTCAGCCTCTTCGTCCACGTTTAATTTCCCGACCTTGAGCTTGCCTGCATAATCAGCTGAGAGCTGGCCCAGTATGGGTTCCATCATTTTGCATGGCACACACCAGGCAGCCCAAAAATCCACAAGCACCGGTATGTTTGATTCAAGCACTTCCTTTTTAAAATTGTCATTAGTCAAAACTATTTCATTGCTCATTTGGTCACCTCCTACCTTCTCTTCAAATCCTTCAGTCTGAAATCAGAGATCATATCCTTTATGTAATCCACAATTGTTTGCAGCTGCTCAGAGTCCGCCTCTGTCATGACCGCGGCATTTTTGTCGCGCGCTTCGGTCAGGGACTCGACAAGACCATGCAGAAGGAAGGCTGATTCCAGAATATAATCCTTCTCCTCCTTGTCAATGGCGCTGTAATCCCGCGGGAACCTTTTCAACCTGGCGATATAGCGCTCCAGGCGGGCAGGCACACCCTCCCTGCCACTCCCACCCAGTGTGTGGAGCTGCTGCTCCAGGCCCATCATCGTCCTGGTGCTCATGGAAAACGCGGAGTTCTTGAGGATCTGGAAGAGATTGGGCCACTGCTGTTGCAGGAGACTGTTGAGTCCCCCGAACATCTTGCGGATCTCCACATTCGCATCCTTGTGGATATCCATATCAGGATATTTTTCTATCTTTTTCCTGTT
>RPPD01000504.1 GCA_003818675.1 Spirochaetaceae bacterium | reverse complement strand
CTGTGTCAGAAATGTTTCGGCAGGTACCGCTGTCATGAAAGATGCGGCAGGCTATCATGCTGTGCCCAGAAAGCGGGTCCAGGGGTGGGGACAGGGTCTGGTCCTCGCATTCCTTGCATCACTGTTGCCTGACAGAACCTAATAACCTAAAACTTGAAGGGAGTATTTTTATACATGTCGAATGTACTTGCCTTCGACTATGGGGCCTCAGGCGGCCGCGCGTTTTTGGGCGTGTTTGACGGAAAAATAATCAGTATTGAGGAAGTTCATCGCTTCCCGAACGAACCGGTTACAATCGGCAAAACCATTCACTGGGATATTCAAAAGTTGCGCTATGAACTCCTTACTGGAATTAAAAAAAGCCTTGATTACTGCAGTTATGGCAACAACAGAGGCACCAGAGACAGGCAGATCAACAGCCTGGGAATTGACTCATGGGGTGTGGACTTTGGGCTTTTGGACAAGCATGGAAAGCTCCTCGACAATCCTGTGCATTATCGTGATACCCGTACTGAGGGTATGATGGAACAAGCTGCATTAATTGTCCCAAAAACCGAACTGTACAATACAACGGGCATAGCATTCCAGAAGTTCAATACAATATTCCAGTTATTGGCGATGAAAACCAGCCAGGACCCTGCATACAAGCAGGCACATACCCTCCTTTTTATTCCTGATCTTTTGGCCTATTTTCTTACCGGCAACAAGGCCTGCGAATACACAATCGCGAGCACAAGCATGATGTGCGATGTTGCAACCAGGGAATGGGCAGGTACAATGCTGTCGCGACTCGGACTGGATACGAAGATGCTTCCTTCAATAATAAAACCCGGCACGATTGCAGGGGCGCTAACAAGCCAGGTTGCGCAGGAGCTTGGAACCAGGGAAATCCCTTTTGTTGCTGTTGCCGAGCATGACACAGGAAGCGCTGTCGCGGCAGTGCCATTTCCCTCAGGTCTCGCAGGGGCGTCCTGCGCGTATCTTTCCAGCGGAACATGGTCCCTCTTTGGCGTTGAAACTGACAAACCAGTTGTTACGGAAAAAAGTCTTGCCGCAAATTATACAAACGAGGGCGGCGTGGGCGGAAAATATCGCCTGCTAAAAAACATCATGGGCCTCTGGATTTTGCAGGAATGCAAACGCACATGGGATGCCATGGGCAGTATAAAAGATTTTGAGACACTTGCAGCAGAAGCAAAGAATGCCACACCCTTTTATTCAATTATCGATCCGGATAACGAGCTGTTTTACAGGCCCGGCAACATGCCCGAGAATATAAACGAGTATCTGCAAAGAACAGGCCAGCGAATATGCCCGGATAATGCCCATGTTGTCCGTATTATCCTTGAGAGCCTGGCCTTAAAGTACCGCATGGTTACACAGGAGCTTGAGGACATTCTGGGCAAGACAATCCGGCAAATCCAGATCATGGGCGGCGGATCGCAGAACAGGCTTCTCAACCAATTCACCGCAAACGCCACAGGCAAGCGAGTGTGCGCAGGTCCTGTTGAAGCCGCCGTGCTCGGGAACATGGCAGTCCAGCTTTTGGCCATGAGGGAGACAGGTTCCCTTGACCAGATACGGGAAATAATTGGAAAATCCTTTCCAGCGGAGGAATTTCTTCCAACCGGAAAAAGAGAATGGGATGATGCGTATGGCAGGTTTGCAGAACTCCTCCGCAGAAACGTCTGATGCGTCATCTGGAGAACACATGAAAACAAAAGCAGTGCGCCTCTATGGGAAAAAAGACCTTCGCCTTGATGAATTTGAATTGCCGCCTGTCGGGGAAAACGAAATCCTCGCGCAGGTGGTTTCTGACAGCATATGCATGTCCAGTTACAAGGCGGTGATGCAGGGAAGCGACCACAAGCGTATCCCTGACAACATTTCCTCACATCCTGTGATCATAGGCCACGAGTTCTGCGGCAGGATCATGGAGGTTGGCACCAAATGGAAAAAAAAGTTTAAACCAGGGGACAAGTTTACCATTCAGCCCGCACTAAACCTTGCACATGACCCGTTGAAAGCCCCTGGCTACTCCTATGAATACATAGGCGGAGACGCCACGTACATAAAAATCCCGTCAGAGGTCATGGAACAGGACTGCCTGCTCCCTTTTCATGGAGAAGCCTATTTTTTTGGCTCTCTTGCAGAACCCATGTCCTGCATAGTGGGGGCGTTTCATGCGCAGTACCACACAGCAGGCGGAAGCTACAAACACAATATGGGAATCAAGCCAGGCGGCGTGATGGCAATTCTCGCTGGTGCGGGGCCCATGGGCTTTGGTGCCATTGACTATGCAATACACGCTGATTTTAAGCCGAAGCTTCTTGTCGTGACAGACATTGACGCTGAAAGGCTTTCGCGCGCAGTGCAAATTCATTCTCCTCAAGAAGCGG
>RPPD01000503.1 GCA_003818675.1 Spirochaetaceae bacterium | reverse complement strand
GATGCGTACAACCGCTACTCTGGAGCAGCAGGTCTCTGGCAACTGCTGCCTGCAACTGCACGACATTACGGAATCCGCGTTGACCGTGGCCTGGACCAGAGATTTGAGCCAGAGGCATCAACAAAAGCGGCATCTCTGTATCTGAAGGACCTCATCTCAATAGTAGGCAAGGAATCAATGCTTTTAGTACTCGCAGCCTATAATGCCGGTGATGCCACGATTGTATTTGCGCTGAAGCAAATTCCTGATCCTGTCAAAGACCGCAATTTCTGGTACCTCTATAAAAACAACCTGATACCAGAGGAGACCAGGCAGTATGTCTTGCGTATACTAGCGCTTATCCTGTGCTACAGCTCCACAATATAAAAATCCAGGCAAAATTGTTCAGGTGTCCGGCACCTCCATGCAGACCAATGTCTGATTTAAAAGCTGATACGCAATTTCTCCAAAAGTTATGGGCCCGGTAAGATCACCGGTCTTCTTTCCCTCCAGCTCCGAGTACAGGTAGTTTAAAATACAATTGCAGGAAACGCTTTCTTGTATGTAATTCCAGGGAAGCTGGGAGCGTTCTGGGCATAATTAGCATGCTGCATTTGCCGCAGGAATCATGGTGTCCCCCTTCAGCATTATCAAATTTTATTCAACCAAATTATTAGATTCGTGACCGTTAAAATCAAATAAGATTTTTTTAATTGTTTCTTGCCCGATTCTTGACCTGATACAGCTTGTAGAGTAGTATCAGCAGAATAAAGAAGGAGCGCTGATGAGGCAAGTTGGAGTCTATCATAATCCTGTACTTCGCGGATTTTTCCCGGATCCTTCAATAATAAGGGTCGAAGAAGACTACTACATAGTCAACTCCACATTCGAGTACTTTCCCGCGATAGTGATATCACATTCAAGGGATCTCGTGCACTGGAAAACAATCGGCCATGCCATTACAAGAAATGACTATATTGACATATCCTCCATCGAAGACTCCCATGGTTTTTGGGCGCCTGATATTTCATATCATAATGGCCTATATTACATTTTTGCCACACTCAGGCTGAATGACAATCCAGACGGGGCCAATGCCGAACCAATCAGGCGGCAGGTAGTTGTGACTGCGACCGATCCCAAAGGGCCATGGACCAGGCCGTCATTTATTGATATTGACGGAATTGATCCAAGTCATTTTATTGATGATGATGGCAGACATTACATGCTGCTTCACCCAGGTGCAAGAATTGTACAGCTTGACGATTCATGCACAAATACAATAGGTGAAATCACCACAATCTGGCCGGGTACAGGATTGCGATGTCCAGAGGGGCCCCATATTCTGAAAAAGGATGGATGGTATTATTGCATACTTGCCGAGGGAGGCACGGGCTACCATCATCAGGTCTCCGTTGCCAGGTCAAGGAATCTGTTTGGCCCTTACGAGCAAAATCCCAATAATCCAGTGATGACGCAATCTGATCCAAACGCCATTATACAGCGCGCGGGGCACGGCAAACTTGTTTGTACACAGAAGGGAGACTGGTGGATGGTCTACCTTTGCGGAAGGCCAAACCATGGCAGGTTCACCACACTTGGCAGGGAGACTGCCCTGGATCCAGTCCAGTGGAAATCTGATGGATGGTTCACAGTAAACAACAACAAAGGTCCCAGCACAGAACAGACAATTCCGTCCCTTGCGACTTTTGTTCTCAAAGAAAATATCATAGATGATTTTAGCGAACATGCCCTTTCTCAAGAGTGGCAATTTGTGCGCAATCCGGACAATGAATTGTGGTCACTTGAAGCTCGTCCTGGACATCTTCGCATCATTACCGGGAATGCCCTGCCTGGCAGCCTCCGCATGAAAAATATTTTTCTCAGGCGCGAAGCGCATTTCAATTATCGCGCAATCACCTGCATAGATTTTTCTCCTGACATTCCTGGCCCTGAAGCTGGTATTATTGCATATCATGGCAGGCATTGTTTCATCAAGCTTTTCATCTCAATACAAAAAGACCAAATCAACATCCCCGGGCGCTGCATCAAGGCTGTGGCATTGCGCAATGACATGGAAACTCTGCTCGGGACAGCCATGTCCATTCCAGACGGTCCGTTGTTTCTAAAAACAGAGGTTACCGGTCATAAACGCAGTTTTTTCTGGAGCGCAGATATTACCAAATGGATTTTAGTAGGCGAGGAAAATGATGCAAGCTACCTCTCAAACGAGGGAGTGACCATAGGCAAGCATCACACAGGGACTCTTGTTGGATTATATGCAGCATCAGGCGATACAGGCTGTCAAATCCCGGCGGACTTTGACTGGTTTTCCTATGAAGGTTTGGAAAAGTAACTGCCGGTAACAGGGAAATAATCAGCCCCTTGAATTGGCCTTCACTTTCAGATAAACTCTGCATT
>RPPD01000502.1 GCA_003818675.1 Spirochaetaceae bacterium | reverse complement strand
GAATATTCAACAATGAATACATCGCCCAGGACTGGAACGGAGGCATCAAACAGCTGCCGATTTTCGCAAGCGTTGTTGTATCCATTATTTTCCTGGCTCTTTTGATTATTTTTTTCCTCATGAAGCCGCTACTTTCATGCCTTTCCGGAATGGAATCAAAACAGGAAGTGTCCGCGGACTGCCGCAACAGGGCGCTCAAGTCAATCGTGCGCCTTCCAATCGTGATCATATCCGTCAATGTAGTAGGTTTTTTCATCGGGCCTGTTGCCATCTTCCTTGCCCGGGGAGAAAATCTCTTCAAGGTGATCAACCTGCTCACAGTTCTCTATACCGTCTGCATTGGAATTCTCTGCTCTCTTGTAATAATACTCATGTGCAATATTGTCCGCCAGAAGCCCAAGCAGCGTCTCGCCTTTCACTCCATGGAGGACACAGGAAAAGTCCGCATCAGGGACTTGAGCCTCAATGCAAAAAACATCCTCTTCCCGCTTGCCATTGCCCTCATGATAGGCGGGATGGCCATGGTTGCAGGTTACGCCCGCTCGGAAAAAATAATAGACCAGCAAGCTGTTGTTTTTAAAAAAATACTCGCGGGTGATGCCCTTGATGTTGCGGAAAAAGAATACGTGGACAAGATTGGTTCAGCCGCGCAACTGGCGGAAGGCGGCCGTACGGAAACTACTGTCAAAAACACGCAGTCACTTGCATCTGCGGCGGAGGAACAGAAGTCCAGAATCCTTTTTACATCCCTGCTCATGGCCGCAGGACTTGCAATTATCGCGGCCGCAGCTTCCATATTTTTTTCCAGGGAAACCATGGGGCCTCTTGGATTATGTTCCAGGCGCCTTAAGGACATCGCGAGCGGGGGCAGTGATTTGCGCCAGCGGCTCTTCATAACCCAGTTTAATGAATTGGGCGAACTCACCAGCAGGATCAATAATGTCCTGGATTATTTCCGATCGCTGTTTTTACAAATCCGTGACGCCTCGGCCGAAGTGACGCGATCCAGCTCCCAGGTGGACGAGCAGCTGCGCTCGTTTCTCAAATCCATCGAATACATGGCAGATGGTTCAAACCAGGTCCAGGCCACAACTGAAAACCAGGTTGCCACGGTAAGGACCACCACAGCCGCTGTTGGCGAGATACTCGCTTCAGTGGAAGAGATTTCCAAAAACGTGGACACCCAGGCCAGTTTTATTGACGAGAGCTCCTCGGCCATCACCCAGATGTCCGCAAATATAACAAGTGTCGCAAAAACCGTGGAGGAGACGCACCGCCTCTCTGACACCCTGGCAGGGCTTGCCAATGAAAGCGGCCAAAAGGTGGACGCTACAGTAGAAGCGATAATGGTCATAGACCGGGCCTCTGTAATGGTAAATGAAATCGTTGAAGTGATTCAGAGAATCAGTTCACAGACAGACTTGTTGGCCATGAATGCCGCAATTGAGGCCGCGCATGCAGGCAATTACGGCAAGGGATTTGCCGTGGTGGCGGATGAAATCCGCAAGCTGGCCGAGGAAGCAGGGAACTCCACCACCCAGATAAAGAAGGAAATAGCGGACATGACGCGCTTTATCCAGAACGGGGTCGAGCTGTCAAAGGAGACAGGAATCGCACTTGGCCGCATTACACAGGACGTCAACAAGACAACGGCCATGATAACAACGGTTTCCATGGCAATGCAGGAGCAATCAGCCGGGGCAAACCAGGTTCTGGAAGCTGTGGCAACACTGGTAAGAGCAACCGAGGGAATCCGCGAACGTGCCAGGGAGCAGTTCAGGAAGAGTACGGATATCCACGGAATGCTGGACAAACTTGAAAACTCCACCTCGGGCATCCATAAAATCATGGAAGATCAGTCACTTGCGATGGAAGAACTTAAAAAACTTTTGTCCGAGGTCCGGACAGTTTCAGCAAAGAACAAGGAAATTGTGGCGAATCTGGAACGGTCCATTCACGAGTTTAAACTTTAAGAACCGGGAACACCTGATTCTCGTAGAAAAGATTCCATACACCAGTGACCAGGCAGACAAAACCCACAGAAGTCTGGAACGAGACAAGTTTGACAAACAACAAGCGGCTTCTTTCTGCCGCCTCCTCATTGGTCCTGAGAATGAGCAATCTGTGAACCAGGCCGTATGAAAGAATGAATCCGGTGCCAGTGGCAAGAACCCGTGAAGCCATCAATGTGAGCCAATATATCATACCATAATTTTCCAGCATGTAACCTGCATTTAAAATGCATGCTGCTGCAAGTCCATAGATCATCCAGACCATTAGAAACAGCCCTGCGGCGCCCTGGACAAAAATGATTTTCCCAAGGAGGGATTCTCCTTCAGGCGTCTTTTGAGAAATGAGGCTTGGCAGGCAGAAGAAGGCTGCGGCAAAAAGAAAAATGCTTGT
>RPPD01000501.1 GCA_003818675.1 Spirochaetaceae bacterium | reverse complement strand
AACTGATGAAGGGACTGAAATAGGAAAACTGGAAGAGGCGCGAGATTTCCTCGGCCTGGAAAAAAATCCGCAGCCCAATGCAGACAGCGTAGACGAGCGACACACCAGCTGTGGCTATCATGGCCCTCGTGTATCCGTACAATGAAGCAGTGAGTACTACGATAAGCAGATAGGGGTGGAGTTGCACACCTACAAATCCGGGGTTGTCCATAAAAAAGAGCAGGTTGCTCCCCCAGATAAGGACAAATCCGCCTATTGCGGCAATGAGAAACAGGTTCTTTTCGGATGAAAAAAGTCTTTTTAAGGATTCCATGAGCCTTCCATATTATACTGCGGGAAATTACGCAGTGTCAAACATGACTTTTTTTGCGTATTTCCCGTGGTTTTATATATTTTCGACCGAATTTTTAACAGGGAACATCGAAAAACGACAGTTTTTTGATGGTTCGATTTTCCCGTGGAGATTCAATAACAACCTTGATTTAGATCCAAAATTGTTGTTATTGAATCTCCCTGGTTTCTCGAAAGGATTGAAAAAATAAATGAAGAATTCTTCGAGAAACACTTGATTCAAAGGAGAATGTTTGGGTACTTTTACCCGTGATTCCTGATAAAGATATACTCGAAAAATGCTATTCTGTCTACAATCGCAAGGATGCAATCCCTCCTGATCCCCTGGAAACTGTTTACAATTATAAAACTGCCCGCGATCAGGAGATTGCGGGATTTATCGCTGCAGTTTTCGCTTATGGAAGGGTAACGCAGATCCTGTCGAGCCTTGCGGATCTTTCAAAGCGGACCGGTGATTTATATGAGTTTGTCACAAAGGTTTCAGAAAAGGAAAAAATTACCAGGCTAAAGGGCTGGAAACATCGCTTTGCAGATGGAAAAGACTGCGCCAGGCTTTTTATGGGCTTGTCAAGAATTCTTGAAATGCATGGCTCTCTGGAGAACACCTTTTGCGATGGTTTTAAACCGGAAGATACCACTGTGTACCCGGCCCTCTGTGTATTTTACCAGAAGCTGGCCAGGGCAGGAGGTCTTGCAGGCAATCACATTCTGCCTGATCCTGCCAAAGGGAGCGCATGCAAGCGTTTCCACCTCTTTCTGCGCTGGATGGTCAGAAAAGACAATGTTGATCCCGGGGTATGGAAAACAATCCCTGCATCAAGACTGATTGTTCCGCTTGATGTGCATATGCATCGAGTTTGCAGGGAACTGGGCGCCACGGCGCGTAAACAGGCGGACCTCGCTGCTGCCCTGGAGGCTACGGAGTTTTTCCGCAGAATCTCACCGGAAGATCCTGTAAAGTACGATTTCTGTCTTACCCGCGCGGGTATCTGGGGGAACAACCAGCGGGCAGATTTTGCTGTTGTTTAGTCCGTTGCTGTTTTTTTCCCCGCACGGCGATAAAGCATGCCCACAACAGTGTGATAGAGGTACAGGAAGCCTATACCATTAACCAACAGCACCGTAAGCAGAATATTCATGATTGCCATATCCATGCCAATTAATAGAAAAAGCTGATTGACAAGAACAATTGTCATTATACTGAAAAGAACACCCGCAACATTTCCAAAACGGCTGTAGAAACAAGTGCCGCTGAGGACGATGGCCAGGATTATCTGGAATTCCAGGTTTGTCCTGAGGAATTGCGGAACCGCTTTCATCCATGTGATCATGAGTATTCCATAAATTCCCGCTGCAAGGCTGGATAAGACGTATGGCAGTCCGATACGGAGATTGCTTTTGGACCCTGATTCTTTTTGTATTCCCGTTTCTGTCTTTCGTCTATTATTCAACGCAGGAAACTGCAGCCAAAGAAAAGTAAAAAAGGTTAATGGCAAAATGATGAACCACCCGAACCAATCAATTGAAGCCGGCCAATCATTAAGAATGATCATCTCTCCATTGTTGATGCTGCTGAAGAAAAGTAAAAGTGATTGTACTGCAAGAGCTACAGTGAATGTGACAAGGAATCCAGGGAGACGCAGCCACCCCGTAAACAGCCCGGTTACTATACCAATACAAAGCGCTGCGAATAACCCAACAAGTATACCCGCAACTGGATTCACGTTCAGGCCAACAATCGCAGTGACAAATCCTGTAAGTGCGGCGATTGCACTGACAGAAAGATCAATACTGCCATTGCTGAAAATAACGAGCATTGCCATTGTGGGTAGCGCCAGGTAGAGGAAGGATTTAAATATCTGTTCGAAATTACGTATGGAGATAAACGCAGGATGTGTAGAGGCTCCTATGACCAAAAGGATTATCAGTAGAATAATCTGCAATCCTGTCCAGATTAAATTGGAAAAAAGCCGCCACTTTGTGTTTTCAAAATACACGGGTACCGGGAACCGTTCAATTGCCGGATTCAGATTGCCCGGAAGAAAAAGATTT
>RPPD01000500.1 GCA_003818675.1 Spirochaetaceae bacterium | reverse complement strand
CTGCAACACTATATTTTGTGCATCCGGATCACAGACAATAACGATTTTTCCCTCATTTGCCAGGTAAATCGGGTCAAAACCGGCAAGCTCGCATAGTGCCTTCACATCGTCCCTGACGGGCAGGCATTTCTCGTCAATCGTACATGAGCATGATGTGCCTTTCACAAATTCGTTCAGTGTTGTTGCAAGCCCGCCTCTGGTCGGATCTCTCATGATCTTAATGGATTCTGGTACAGCTTCAAGTATTGGCGCTATCATGTCCCACAGGGGTGCCGCATCGCTTTCCACGACAAGCTTTAAAGGGAACTCCTTCCTTGCACTGATTACTGCTGCAGCGTGATCCCCCAATGTTCCGCTCACAATTATCACATCGCCTGGATTGATCCGTTGATTGCCCGTATTGATTTTTTTTGTTTCAATCTCGCCTATCCCTGATGTGTTGATGAACAGATTGTCTGCTTTTCCCTTTTCAACTACCTTGGTGTCTCCTGTTACTATAATTACTCCTGCCTCTGATGCAGCTTCCTTCATTGAAATTACAACTTTTTCCAGTTCTAATACAGGAAAGCCCTCTTCAATTACGAATCCACAACTCACATAGAGCGGTCGAGCGCCCATGACTGTACAATCGTTGGCAGTTCCACAAATAGATAATTTGCCGATATTCCCTCCCGGGAAAAACAGGGGACGTATAACATATGTATCCGTAGTAAAGACAAGCCGCGATTGTCCAGTCAAAAAAACTGCCGCATCCATGGCCTTTTCAATAAAAGGATTTTTAAAATGCCTGATAAAAATATCATTTACGAGTCTGTTGGTAAGCCTTCCACCATTCCCGTGTGCCAATCGTATTAAGACATTTTCATTTTTATTCACTTAAAAACGCCCTACATGCCTTCAATATATACAAGTCCTGGCACAAGCTTGGGCTCATTTTCCATTGTATCAAGAAAAGAACGCAGATCTTTTTCCGGGAAACTTTCGTTCTTGACAAACTCGCTTCCTATCCGGATGATTTCACTTCCGCGGTCTATCCACCTGATAATTGCATCGCATACAAGGCTCTTTTTTTTCTTTTCATCCACAAGGATTTCAAGCTTTACAGGACCTCCTTCCTTAAATCCATTTTCCTCAAAAACAAGCAGATGGGCCCCATTCTCTGAAATGTCCAGAAGAAATGCATTTTCAATCTCATTTATCCTGGCACGTGCAAAAATGCTCTGCCGCCTGATTCTCCGCATGACAGAAACCGCTTCTTCCTTTTTATTGATTTTCCCGGTTTTTTTTGCCGCTATTATACTCGTCCCGGACACACTTCCTTCGCCCTTCCACGGAATCTCCCTGCATTCGCTGTCTATGAATGCCAGCCTGAAAGCGTCAAAAACCATTTTTGCAGAAACCAAACCTATCCCGAATCGCTTGAATCCGTGTTTTTCTCTGTATCGCTGGAACTCTTCCGCGTGCATGTTGACGTTTTCCACGGTCTTTTCAAGTGAATGTGGAAGCTTTTTTACATCAAATCCTCCCCCAAAATCATGTATCCCGACTTTGATAAAATTGTCAGACATCTCAAAGCTTACAACAACATCCTTCTCAGACTTCCTTTCATGAAGCGCCCTTACAGAATTGTTTACCAGTTCCGCAAGCGCAAACTTAATTATTGTATTTTCCTCAGCCGACAGGGGCAGTTCTACCATTTCCATTATCCGAAAAAAAACCGAAGCCGAAAGTTTTGGCGAAAAATGAATTGAAAGCTGTGAGTAATAATTATTATTGTAGCAGATATATTCCATTACGTTTCCTAAGTATATGTATTTTCAGGGGTTTCTCAAGGTCTGATATCTATAATGAATTCCACAGGCACCTTCAGAACTCACCATGCATGCTCCGACAGGATTTTCCGGGGAACAGGCTTTGCCGAATAAAGCACATTCCTCTGGCAGGACAGAACCCCTCATCACATCACCGCACCTGCAACCAGCAGGTTCTATTGCCATTATTTCAGGCAGGTTGAATTTTTGAAAAGCGTCATATTTTTCAAAGATTTCCCTTATGGCAAGACCGCTTTCAGGTATTTTCCCCAATCCCCTCCAAAACGCGTCCACTGGTTTGAAAACTTCAGCCATTACCTTTTTGGCCACAGGATTTCCTTCTGGCTTTACACTCCTTGTATATTGAATTTCTATCTCGCTCCGTAGATCCTTTATCTGTCTGACCAGCATTTCAATGGAAGCCAGCATATCAGTAGGCTCAAAACCTGACACCACGCAAGGTATTGGATATTTTTGCACTGCAAGCCTGTAAACCTGAGTGCCTGTAATTGCCGTGACATGGCCTGGAAGTATAAATCCGTCAATTTTTACCTCCTTACTATCCAGTAAAGCCATCAATGCCTCCGGCATGGTCT
>RPPD01000499.1 GCA_003818675.1 Spirochaetaceae bacterium | reverse complement strand
TTTGCCAGGTATGAAGCAAATAAAAAGCACATGCAAAAAGTGATAAGAAACCATCGCAGGGCTGCCTATAATGTGGCATCCTCCGAGTATGTAGGGCTCTCTGTAATACCTGCAGGAATTGATGCAAAGGAATGCCCGCCTGACCTGCTTGTTGCTGCGCAAAAGACATGGGATCTGGCCATGGAACTCGGTGACAAGCACGGGTACCGGAATGCCCAGGTGACAGTCGTGGCGCCCACTGGCACCATCGGCCTTGTCATGGGTTGTGACACAACAGGCATTGAACCTGATTTTGCATTAGTCAAGTTCAAGAAACTCGCAGGCGGCGGATACTTCAAGATAATAAACACATCATTGCCGCCAGCCTTAAAACGACTGGGCTACACGGAAAAACAGATAGACGAAATTATCCACTACTGCATAGGCCATGCAACTCTGGAGGGTTCGCCCGCTGTTTCATTTGATGACCTGCGCAAAAAGGGGATGCCTGACGTTTCAATAGAAAAAATCAGGGAAGCCCTCACCTCTGCGTTTACAATACAATCCGCGTTCAACCCAGGAGTTATTGGCAAGGAAGTGCTTGAGAAAAGCCTCAAGCTGGAGAGCGCGGATATACAGGCACCAGGTTTTAATCTCCTGTCTGTGCTCGGATTTACAGGAGAGCAGATTGACAAGGCATCAAGGTTCGCGTGTGGCACCATGACAATAGAGGGCGCCCCGCATCTGAAAACTGAACACTACGCTGTATTTGACACTGCGGGAAAATCAGGTGCGCATGGTACACGCATACTTTCCTGGCAGGCGCACGTGGACATGATGGCACAGGTCCAGCCATTTATTTCAGGCGCAATTTCCAAGACAATCAACATGCCCAATGAGGCAACTGTCAGTGAGATCAGGGACGCACACTGGATGTGCTGGGAGAAGATGATCAAGGCCGTGGCAATATACAGGGACGGATCAAAGCTTTCCCAGCCTCTCTCAAGTCTTGAGCCTGGCACTGATTCGCTCCGCGATGCCCTGTTGGCCCTGGCTAAAAAGAGTGGGTCTCCGGCAGCACAAGCCGCGACACAGCCAGCAGGTCAGCCTGTGATCCCGATGACGCAGCAAAGGAAAAAGCGCAGTACTCTTCCCAACCGCAGGAACGGCTACACTCAGAAGGCCAAGATAGGCGGTCACAGTATTTTCATCCGGACCGGAGAATACGAGGATGGCAGCCTTGGTGAAATATTCCTGGACATGCACAAGGAGGGCGCGGCCTTCCGCAGCCTACTTAACAACTTTGCCATCGCCATTTCCCTGGGCTTGCAGTATGGTGTGCCCCTGGAAGAGTATGTGGACGCATTCACGTTTACACGCTTTGAACCCAACGGAATGGTCATGGGACACCAGAATATCAAGATGACCACATCGGTCATTGATTTTATCTTCAGGGACCTTGCTTTCTCATACCTGCGCAGAGCTGACCTTGTTCAGGTGAAACCGGATGATCTTATTGCCACCACCACAATGAATGACCTGGCAAACAAAGCGGGGCAGGACGGCCGATCCGGGCAGAACAGTACCGGCCAGCCTGAACAAAACCCGGGCCTTGTGGCGCGGAGTATCGGATATGAGGGGGATCCGTGTCCCGAGTGCGGTCATTTTACACTGGTGCGAAACGGTACATGTCTGAAGTGCGAGACTTGTGGGAGCACCACCGGGTGTTCCTGAGCTCCGTAGCCTCTTTACAAACATGCTGTGTTATGGTATGTTTTCAGCCTCAAACTGAGGAAAACTCCATATTTTACCATAAATGAGGTAACTACGATGTCACGGAAATGCGATGTTTGCGGAAAATCGACCAAGTCGGGAAACAACGTGAGCCACGCGAACAACAAAACACGCCGGGTCTGGAGACCAAATATCCAGCGGGTGCATGCGGTTGTCAGCGGAAACAAGAATGTCACCATGAAAGTGTGCACGCGATGTATCCGCAGCGAAAAAGTGACCAAGCGCTAATCTCTTACACGCCAGCACAACCTGAAATACTATTTTCATTTTTTTCATTTCAGGGAGCATCATCATGACATTCCCTGAGTTCCAGGATCATCTTGTAAAAAAAACTGAAAGTCTCCTTACCTGGAACAAACGCCGCAGGTTGAGCAAAGAGCACAAGGAGAGGCAGAGGCATCCTGTTGTTGAGTGGGGGCTGTCACTTTTTTTCATTATTCTTCTGGTTATGGTCATAAATATGTTCCTGTTCCAAAACTACAGGATACCTTCTGAGAGCATGTTGCCAGGCCTGGAAGTGGGAGATCTCATTTTTGTGGAAAAGGTGGCGGCAGGGCCCGAGATACTTCCAGGAGTGTTGAAAATTCCCAACATGCGTAATCCTTTGCGCGGGGAGGTAGTCTCTTTTGAGAGCAA
>RPPD01000498.1 GCA_003818675.1 Spirochaetaceae bacterium | reverse complement strand
TAAGACACTTGGCGTACTGCTGGATGTCGCGAAGAAAACTGGTCGCAGTCCCGCGCAGACGGCGTTGCGGTGGGTGATTCAGCGGCCGTTTGTCACCTCGGCAATAATCGGGGCCAGGACAATTGAGCACCTGCGGGATAACCATCCCATGCTCATTGCAGAGCAGATAGCGTTCCTGCTTGACATGGCGATGTCCGAATTCTATTTTGCTTACCTGTACTACCTGCTTATGAACGCGGGGACAATCTGCCTGTGCCTGGGGTTTCTTTTAAAGGAAAGATCAGTCACGGATTACAGCGTGTCGGATCAGATGCTGGAAAAGTACCGGATCACCGCCCGCGAGGCCACTCTGTTCCCCCTCATCATGCGCGGCTTGGGGAACAAACAGATTGCCTACGAGCTTTCGATCAAGCTCCAGACGGTCAAGCAGCACATGTCAAGCATTTTCCGCAAGACCGGGACGCAGAGCAGGTTCGAGCTCATGAACATGGTCATCTCCCTGCGACTGGGACCGGTGAAGACCGAATACCAGAAGGTCCAATAGCCCGTCAGTACTTCTTCCGCATTCCATCGATCTCTGTCCTGACCATCTCCACCAGCTCCGGCGGGGAGATGACTTTGGCATGGCTGCCATGCGAGAGCACCCACATGGAAAGCTCTACGAGACTCCCGGCAGTAAACGAAAGGCGTATACGACCGCCGGGCAATTCCTCTATTTTTTGTTTCGCGCCCCAGACGCGTTCGCGGATGAACGGGGCTGAATCAGGGTCAAACTCGATTTTGACAGTGTACTCCCGCTCTTCCAGGAACATGCCGAAGCTCCCACGCACGTAATCCTCGAGCCGGAATGATTTCGGAATTGCATAGTTTCCCGCGGATTTGATGTTTGACATCCTCGCCATGGAGTAGATGCGAACAGCCTTTCTCTCGCGGCATTTTCCCACGCAGTACCAGTCCCCGCGGTAGCCTACAACGCGGTAGACCTCAAGTGTATATGAGGATGGCGTTTCCGCGCCCGGCTTGCCGTAGGAAAAGCTTACGGCCTGCTTTTCCCTGATTGCCTTCATCAGCGCGCTCCATGTCACTTCTTTTATTGCGGTCAGCGGGCCGCCAAAAAAAAGAACCGTTGTCTCAAAAAGGTCAGGGTCAATCTCCACCTGCTCCGCGAGGAAATCCTTCATCTTGCCAAACAAATGCCCGAGGCTCTTGTAATACGGCGTATTGCGGTACTGGGAGAAGACGCGTGAGGAAAGGAGCATCGCCAGATATTCACTGCCTGTGACACGCACTGAGCCGAGGTGGAAATCATCGCTTGAATAATAAAGGCCCTTGCGGGAGGCGTCGTATTCTATGGGTGCGTCAAGCATCACCCGCAGGTATTCTATGTCCCGCCTGATTGTCTTTACAGATACTTCAAGCATGCAGGCTAAGTCGACGGCGCTCGGATACCGGCCTTTGCGGATCTCGTCGTCGATTTTCATCCAACGATAATACTGGGTTTTGAGTTTTTCAGGCATGGATATACAATACAACATTGGACATGGAATGGCCAGAGTTTCCTTGTCATAAACATTCAATGCAGCGGATTGCACTCACACGGATAAAACATTAAACTGAATTTCATGAAAACAGAAATAATAAAAACTTACAGACAACTTCTTTCGATGATACGGGAAATGATTGACAAGGTGCCCGAGCACAAATGGTTCCTGCAGTCTCCGTTTTATCCGCCATCCACTATCTGTCATCCTGTATGGACCCTTGGTCACTTGTGCATAAGCGCACTACCGGCAGCTCCTTGGATTATCATGGAAAAATTGAATTGGAGAAAACCCTTGAAGACGCGGTGTTCAGACTTGAAAAAAGAACAGGGTCCATGACCAAGTGCGAATGGGAAGGACCCATGCCCGATGTGCGTTTTCATCATATTTACCCGACACTTGGACACGCAATTGCAGGAATTCTTGTTGGACATGTCGCAGAACATATAAGCATGCTTTCAATGTGGAGATATTTCCTTCTGGATAGCTAAAAAAACTTCCATAAAAAATATAAACCCTGGACATCAATTGACCATAGTCCCCCCGTAGAATATACCTGTAAAACAAAACGGGAGGTGGTTATATATGAAACTGTCAGAACACATCCAAGCAGGGATACAGAAGAGCATTATTCTCAGGGAAAAGGCCCGCTTTTTTGCCATGAAAAATCCTTATCTTACGCTGGAGCCAAAGTATGGCAAGGTCAGGATCATGGTGGAATCAGTTTTTGACCTGCAGAACCTGCTTTCCCTGGGATTTACCTGGAAGCTTGAAGATGGATATGGCTATGGCGCGGAGGAGGACCCGCTTTTAGGGTGCGACATCTCGTGGAAGTTCCTGCGGGAGTTTATGGACAGCGGACTGGAGAAGCTG
>RPPD01000497.1 GCA_003818675.1 Spirochaetaceae bacterium | reverse complement strand
TATTTACCATCGCGGAAAACAGGGCCATCGATTCCGCGTCAGCCCATTGGAGGTCATCCTGGAACATGATTATGCGAATGCCGGCAGTACCAAAAACTCCAAGGAATTTCTGGAGATCCTCGCGGATTCGGGTCTGCATGGCCGCGGGCTGATAGTCAGGACAGACTGTGTCCTCCGCGCCAGGATGCAGTTTTTTCAGTTCAGGGATAACATTGACAAGAAGGCCAATGTCCTCGCCAAGCTCAGAGACAACTGCGTCCCTGATGCGGCGGATGTCATTTTCATCACCCGCCATCACCTGCCTGATGAGGTCCCTGCATGCCTGTATGAAGGTGCTGTACGGTATTGATTGTTCAAGCCTTGTATACTTGCCTGAAATGAAAAAGGTTTTTTTCACAGGGAGTCTGTGGTACATGTCGTTCACCAGAAAAGATTTTCCAATGCCCGCGGGACCGGATATGAGTACGGTTCCCTTACTGCCTCCAAGAATAAGATTGTACATTTCCGCAAGTTTCTTGATATCGCTTTCACGCCCGTACAGCTTTTCAGGTATTCGGAGGTATTCGGGAAAGTCGCTCTCGGCCAATGGGAACAGTTTTACCGCAAGTCCGGATTCAAGCATAATCCGGCATTTATCCAGATCATTCTTGATGCCGCGGGCGCTCTGGTAGCGGTCTTCCGCGTTCTTTGCGAGAAGTTTCAGGACAATGGCTTCTACCATGGCCGGAATTTTCAGGTCTGTTGCCTGTGGAAAAGCAGGAAGCCTTGCAATGTGTGCATATAGCAGTTCCATGGGGTCTTGTGCTTCAAATGGAGGTTTTCCGGTCAGCATATGGAAAAAGACAGCGCCCATGGAATAGAAGTCTGTTCTGAAGTCCACGGACCTGTTCATGCGGCCTGTTTGTTCCGGGGAAATATATGCAAGGGATGAAATGCCTGTGGTAAGCGAGAAAGTCTGGCGTATTTCCTGTTCCAGGACGAGTGAACCTTCAAAGTCAGTTATCTGCAATTGCCGCGTTTCGTAGTTTACTATAATGTTGGAGGGATTGATATTTGCATGTACTATCTTGCTGCGGTGTATGTCTCCCATGGCGTCACAGAGCCACGAAGCAAACTGCAGTATCTCTGTAAGGGCAAGTTGGGTGGTCGCCAAGAGCTCTCCCAGGGTTTTGCCCCCAATATCCTGCATTACCATGGCTTTTCTGTGCCCGATGTCAATCAGTTCCAGAGTCTGTGGGGCATACTGTGAATGAATCAGCAGGAGGTTGTGGTATTCATTTTCAATGCGGCTAATTGCAGTTGCAGGGGGATTTTCCGAGCTCTGGGTTTTTAAAATGACATTTTTTCCGTCTGCATTGCGAAATGCCCTGTAGACCAGGGTATTAATGCTGCGGTAGAGCTCCTTTATGTCAGAAAAGCCTTTTGGTATCTTCATTTTTGGCCGTTGAAATAACCGATATCCCACTAAAGTGTAATTCAGGCAGAATGCGATGTCCAGTGGTGGTATAAAAATTGGCATAAATATTTCTGAAAAACCTTTTCCGAAGTCAAGTTATGGTTGTTTTTTTCAGTGAAATGGTGTACATTTTTGGGTATTGGGAAGAGAAGCATATTCATTCAGGAGGATAATATTATGAAGAAACTCTCAGGCATTCTGCTTTTGGCAATGCTGGTTTGTACAGCCGCCATGGCTGACAACATTCTAACAATAGATGTTGGCTATCTCATGGCAAATTTTACGGCTGAATCTGAATATTTTTCGCAAAACTCTCTTGCCTTGAATTTCAGCATGTTCATTGGTGATGATGCTTTGAAGGTCTTTGTGAACGGATCTTTCGGCTATGTGTTGAGCGCTGAAAATGATATAGGCGAGGTCGACCTTGACCTTTTTGATTCCACTACAAGCATGGATTTTATCGGGGGTATTGGCGGGAGATTTTTTCTCTCCGAGAACATGCTTTTTCTTGTGGGTGTAGGCGCGCATCTTTACTGGGGAATTTTTTCAGAATCTGACTGGGAATATGATGTTATTACCGCTGGTATTGGCGCTGTAGCCAATCTTGTCATAATCGTTGACAATGACCTGGGTGTGAATGTGGGCGTCAAGGCTGCTTTTGATCCTTTAACCCTTTCACAAGCAGCATTTTGGGCAACGTATGATATAGAAAGCGGCGTGATTGTAATGCCATATGTGGGCATGAGCATCAGGATGTAGTTTCACCAGTATAAAACAGAATGCATTTCGCCCCTCTTCCTGGGATTGGGAAACAGTTTCAGGTGAGGGGCTTTTTTATGCCTGTAAGCTTTAATCAGTGCCCCGAAGATTGTGATTTATGAAATCAGGAGGACAGATTTGGATGTATTTAGAGAAAAGAAATACATTCAAGGAGGAAAACAATGCCGCAGATTCCCCCCT
>RPPD01000496.1 GCA_003818675.1 Spirochaetaceae bacterium | reverse complement strand
GAAGTTGACATTGTTATTGTTGGAGCTGACAGGATAGCAGCAAATGGAGATGTCGCTGCAAGAATAGGAACATATGAAAAAGCCGTACTTGCAAAGGCAAACGGTATTCCTTTTTATGTCGCCGCTCCGCTTTGGACTTTTGACCTTGATTGCGCGTCTGGCAAATCAATGGAATTGGAGGAACGGGATGAGCAGGCGCTCTTAAAAATAAGCGGAAGGGATGAAATAAACACAATAAGGGTGATAACAATTGTTCCTGAAAATGCGCATGCAAGGAACCCTGTTTTCGATATTACACCTTCAAAATATATTACAGGTTTTATAACAGAAGAAGGTATTTTGACAACGGACAAGATAAAGCAATTGAAAAAGGTCAAATAGATGAGCCTGACACAACAACAGGCAGGATGAGATATCCATGAAACTGTCCTCTAAATGCGAATATGCATGTCTTGCCTTGATTTGTCTCTCGGAAAGATATAATGAAGGACTTGTAAAAATACTGGATGTCGCTGAGTCCAAAAAAATCCCCAAGAAATTCCTGGAACAGATCCTTATCACACTGAAAAGACAGGGATATGTTAAAAGCAAAAAAGGTGCAAACGGTGGTTACCAGCTGGCAAAACCCCCAAAAGAAATAACTCTTGCAGAGATAATAAGACTCATGGATGGCGCTCTGGCTCCGGTGGAATCTGTCAGTGAGTATTATTATGAACCAACGCCGACAGAACAGGATGAACGTCTGCTGGCAGTGTTCCGTCAGATCAGGAACTATATTTCTGATTTTTTGGAGAATATTACTTTTCAGGATATAATATCCAAAAAAATAAATCCAAAAAAAAAATAATTGTATAATTGACATATGGAAAAAAGAGATATAGACTTATTAAGTCTACTATATAGATAGACAAACTCGACAAATGGAGCAAACATGAAGGTGAATAAAATTATTACAGTATCGACTGCAGCAATTGTGCTTGCGGCAGTAATTGCAGTTATTTCATGCGGACAGGCTGATCAATCATCAGTTTCAGGTACATTGAATATATCAGGCGCATGGGCTTTGTATCCTCTGGCCATGAAATGGAAATCAGAGTATATGAAAACACACACAGAAGTCAAAATTGAAATAAGTGCAGGAGGTGCTGGCAAAGGCATGACGGACGTAATGGCGGGAAAGGTTGATCTTGCCATGGTTTCCCGCGATGTCTTTCCTGAAGAATCCGCACAAGGCGCAGTGGGATTGGCTGTTGCAAGGGATGCTGTTTTACCAACGATATCAGCTTTCAATCCATTTTTTACGGAAATCAGCAAAACTGGTGCTACAAGACAGGAACTTGAGGAAGTATGGCGCGGGAAAAAACCTGTAAGTTGGGAACAGCTTATTGGAAAATCTGGCAACTCAGAGATACAGGTATACACCAGATCCGATGCCTGCGGCGCAGGACAGGTATGGGCGCAATACCTTCACGGCAACCAGGAGGATCTGGGCGGAATAGGAATATATGGTGATCCGGGAATTGCGGACAAGGTAAAGACTGATAAAGCTGGGATAGGGTACAACAACATTGGATATATCTATAATCCGGAAACGAAAAGACCATACGATGGATTGGCTGTTTTTCCTATCGATTTGAATGAAAATGGTGTAATTGACAAGGATGAAGATGTGTATGGCTCACAGGAAGATCTTTTGGCCGCGATCCAGTCAGGAAAACTGCCATCTCCTCCAGTCAGAAAACTGTATTTTGTATATAATACCAGATCAAGAACAGAACTGGCAACTGATTTTCTAAAATGGGTGATCACTGTGGGAACAAAATATGTGGAAGCTACGGGATACGTTGTGCTTTCAGAAAAGGAATTGGCAGAGTGTCTGAACCTTCTGCAGTAAAACTTGCAAAAATAAAGGAAAACGGGATTTATATGTTCATGGCCGCTTTGACGGCCATGGTCCTCCTTGTGCCTGTTTCCATTTTCTGGATAATTAGTTCCTCATCCCTGGGGCTTTTATTTGAAAAGGGTTTTTTTCCTGTTGTCTTTGGTGAAACATGGAAACCCTTAAGCGGGCAATTTGGATTGTTGCCGTTTTTGACAGGTAGTGTAATTGTGACATTGCTTGCCCTTGTCCTGGCATTTCCGCTTTCGCTTGGCGTGTCAATATTCATAACAGAATATGCTTCGAAGAAAATAAAAATGCTTATACGGCCTGTTGTGGATCTGCTTGCTGGACTTCCATCAGTACTATATGGAATCTGGGGAATGCTTGTCATAGTCCCGTTTGTAAAGGATATGGCTTTTGAGCTTTTTGGGATCAAGTCGACGGGACTATCTGTATTGTCAGCATCCGTGATACTCGCGTTAATGGTTTTGCCTGTCCTGGTGCAGATATGCTGTGAAGTCTTACAGAGTGTACCAT
>RPPD01000495.1 GCA_003818675.1 Spirochaetaceae bacterium | reverse complement strand
TTGATGATTTGACCGGAAGGAAAAGCGATCCATTCCGAAACAGGGGTGCCGCATCAGCCGCCACGGCATACGTCTTGTCCGCGTCATTTACCATGACCTGGCGCACACTCGTCGCCATAAGGAAGTGCTTGTCACCCAAAGACGCACGCACTGTTTCTGCGGTCTCGGACCACTCGAATTTCCCTCCGAGGGAAATGATGATGTCCGATAATGGTGCCATCACCACACCGTCGGTCACCATGGCCTTGGTCAAAAGGCCTTCTTCCAGCTCGTGATAAGCGCCATTTATGGCAAAATTGGGCTCAGATAAAATGATCGTCACGGTTTTGGTGACCGTCTCGGGTGTCTGTGTCCGGGGAGAAGTGTTCACAGATTGGTTCAATGCCGGCTGCCCGGTCTGGCACGAGAAAACCAATACGACAGCAATGATGCACACAGTACTTACGGTTGAAAGAGTCCTGGATAAACAATTCATGCGGGTTTCTCCTGTGGAAAAGAGTATAACACCATCTCTGGCCAGCCGGTCAAGGCGATTTTGCATGAAAGACGGAAGGAGGATTTCCCCTATTGTTTTTCCCGCAAAATAGGGATACTATTCCCTTAATTAATCCTTTTCCAATCTTCAGCAAGTTGACAATTTTAGTTCTGATCCCGGAGGATCAATGTGTATCATATGTTCACGTTTCCATGATTCAGGACGAATAACATGCTTTTTCCTTGTTGCTCTCATTCCGATATCCTTACTGACGCTGTCAGCCTGCGAGGAACCTGTTCCGCTTGTTAAGGTCTTGCCGGATCCCGCAACAGATCCAGGATACGTCGGATGGGCCACGGTCGGAAACGGTACATTCGGCGCAAGCGAGCTTGACCCGGTAGTGGTAACAACCAAAAACGGTTTCATAAACGCCATATCGGGAAGCAAGCAGAAACTCGTCATCGTCAAGGGCACCATTAATCTCGGCACCGGCTACTTTGATTTGGGCTCAAACAAGACCATCCGCGGCTGGCATGATCCCGCCAATCCGGCAGACAATGGAGTCCTTTGCCAGGGGACCATCAAGATTTCAGGCCAGAGTAATGTGATTCTGCAGAACCTCACTATCTGTGACGCGAGAGATCCAAACCCTGTATGGGACCCCGAAGACGGCTCCGGAGCCTGGAACACCAATTATGACTGTATTGCGATTTCCGGTTCCACCAGGGTATGGGTGGATCACTGTGAAATATACAATACTCCCATTTCTGAAGCCGAGTACATCGGTATTTACGGCAGCAATACCCATTACGAACCCTATTACTGCTATGACGGGCTTCTGGACATTACCAACGGTTCCAACTACGTGACTGTCTCCTACTGCAATGTTTACAACAACAGCAAGACCTGCCTTTTGGGCAGCAGTGACAGTTCAACCGTTGATTCCGGCAAACTCAAGGTCACCTGGCACCACAACTATTTCCATGATGCCGGGTCCCGGGGCCCGCGGGTGCGCTTTGGAAAAGTCCACATTTACAACAACTATTATCTGGATTTTTCAAGCGCCATAGGCAGGGGCGATTACGCGGAAATATATTCCGAGGGCAATTATTTCCATAGATTGAACGCCGCGTCCATGAGACCCTTTTTGGTCTATGATGATACCGGCAACAGGGGATATGCGTACGATACCGGGAGCATGACGCTTGATTGCAATCTTGTCACAGAGCCTTCAAATACTGCACTGCGACCTCTGCTTGCAACCGCTCCCACATGGACACCCTCGGCGTATTACACATACACCCCGGACACGTTTACAGACGCGGGGCAAGCCGCAACCTGGGCAACCGCACTCATATCCCAGGCCGGTCCGCGCGAATATATCCATGTACCATAATAATTTCTACTACCGGAGGTTATATGAGCGATAATATTACAGGAAAAAAGAAAGTACCGGCGTTTCTTTTCATTCTGCCTGCTGCCATAGCAACCATCGGCACGCTCGCGTCTGATCCGGTCCCGGCACAGCCGAAGACAGAAGGCTACAAGGGATGGGCTACTGTCGGGGACGGCACCACGGGTGGAAAGGAAACAGATCCCGTAAACGTCAAGACACCTGATGAATTTTCATCTGCCATCACAGGCAATAATCCCCGCCTGATCCTCGTTTCAGGCGTCATAAATTTGACACCCGGCAGGTTTTATGAAGTTGGTTCGAACAAAACAATCCGCGGATTGGGAACAACTGCCCGGCTTTCAAACGGCACCATACGAATCCAGGGACAGACAAATGTTATTCTCCAGAACCTTGCAATCCGCGACGCGTATGATCCCTCGCCATCCTGGGATGCAGGCGACGGATGGAACTGCGACAATGACTGCGTCGCAATCTCCGGGTCAAACCATGTCTGGGTCGACCACTGTGAAATATTCAACACGCCCGTC
>RPPD01000494.1 GCA_003818675.1 Spirochaetaceae bacterium | reverse complement strand
TCGTATCCTGAGTCCATCACAATCCGCAGCTACAATCCTGTACAAAAAGGCCATCCAGGACAGATCAAACGCGCAGCTGAACTACTCGCAACAGCTAAAAAACCCCTGTTTTACATAGGAGGCGGCATCCATATTTCAAACGCTGTCGAGGCATTCCGCAAACTGCAGAAAAAGACGGGCGTCCCGGTGGTGAGTTCGCTCATGGGCATTGGTGGAATCCAGTCGGATCATCCTGGATTTCTCGGCATGCTGGGCATGCACGGCACGTATGTCGCCAACATGGCGGTCACTGAATCAGACCTGCTCTTTGGAATCGGCACAAGATTTGATGACCGTGCCACCGGAGACCTCGCGCACTTCGCGCCAAACGCAAAGATAATACACATAGACATAGATCCGGCTTCCATTTCCAGAAACGTTACTGTGGAGGTCCCGATAGTCGGTGACGCCAGGAGCGTCATTGAAGACCTCATACCGCAGTGCAAACAATCGGCAATCGAACCGTGGATTTCGCAAATCGATGGATGGAAAAAAGACCACCCGGTTATGCCTGCCAAAAATGAGAGCATGCTTTCATCCGGCAATCCAGGATCAGGCAAACTCTCCCCTGTCACTGTAATCCAGACAATAAACGAGGTTTATCCTGACGCGATCATAGCTACAGAGGTCGGACAGAACCAGATGTGGGCGGCGCTGTTCTTCAATTACAAGAACCCCCGGCAACTGATAACATCAGGAGGCCTGGGCACAATGGGATTCGGATTCCCGGCCGCAATCGGCGCCAAGCTCGCCAATCCTGACAAGGTGGTCATAGACATCGCAGGTGACGGCAGCATCCAGATGAACATACAGGAGCTTGCGACAGCGGCCCAGGAAAACTTACCTGTCATTATCGCCATACTCAACAACGGCTACCTTGGCATGGTAAGGCAATGGCAGGAGCTCTTCTTCAACAAGAGATACTCAGGAACCTGCCTGCGCCGAAAGCCGGAGTGCCCTTTCGGCTGTTCCACTCCCGGGGAAAAGTGCATGGCCTATATCCCGGATTTCGTGAAACTGGCCGAGGCCTACGATGCAGTCGGGATCCGTGTGACGAAACCGGAAGAAATAAAACCCGCCCTTTTACAAGCCGGGCAGTCCAAACAGCGGCCGGTCATCATAGATTTCATCATCGAGGAAGAGGCTAATGTCTGGCCCATGGTTCCGGCAGGGGCAGCCATCAACAACATGCTTTTGGGAGGCGGGAAATGACGCATGTAGTAAGTCTACTGGTTGAAAACCATCAAGGAGTGCTTGCACGGATCGCAGGTCTTTTTTCAGGACGCGCCTACAACCTGGAAAGCCTTACAGTGGGAATCACTACGGATCCTTCGGTTTCCAGGATAACCCTTGTCTGCTCTGGTGACGATAATGTCATAGAACAGATCAAGAAACAACTCAACAAGCTTATAGACGTGATAAAGCTCACAGACCTCACCGGCCTCCAGTCAGTTCACAGGGAACTTGCGCTTATTAAGGTGACAGTCCCGGCCGAGAAGCGCGGTGAAATATTCCAGATTGCGGACGTCTTCAGAGCCAAGGTTGTGGATGTTGGAACAGAGGCCATGGTAATTGAGGTCACAGGCGCACCGGAAAAAATCGATGACATGCTGACGCTGCTGTCAGGATATACAGCCCTGGAGGTCGCCAGGAGCGGTCTCGTATCTATTGAACGCGGTAAAAAAATAAAAAAAGCGGCAAAAGGAGCATGATCTATGGAACGTGTATTCGTATTTGATACAACACTCCGTGATGGAGAACAGTCTCCCGGAGCATCCATGAGCCTGGAACAGAAACTGGAGCTTGCAATACAACTCTCCAGGCTTGGCGTGGATGTCATCGAAGCGGGTTTCCCAATCTCCTCCCCTCACCAGTTTGAAGCATGCAAGGCTGTTTCGGCAAAAGTAACTGACTCAACAATCGCTGTTCTGGCCCGCGCACTCGAAAGGGACATCGACAGCGCATGGGAAGCAGTCAAAGGGGCGAAGAGACCGCGCATTCACACATTCATTGCCACAAGCCCGCTTCACATGAAGCACAAGCTCGGCAAGGAGCCTGACGCTGTAGTGGAGATGGCTGTGAAGGCAGTCAAATACGCAAGAAACAAAGCCCCTGAAATTGAGTTCTCGCCCGAGGATGCCACCAGGAGCGAGATCCCCTTTCTCTGCAGAATCATAGAAAAAGTGATAGACGCGGGAGCCACCATCATCAATATCCCTGACACTGTGGGCTACACCATACCAGACGAATTCGGAAGCTTTATCAAGGCCATCAGGGAAGGTGTTCCAAACATGGACCGTGCCATCATTTCACTGCACTGCCACAATGACCTGGGACTTGCCGTTGCAAACACCATAGCAGGAATTCAAAATGGAGCGCGTC
>RPPD01000493.1 GCA_003818675.1 Spirochaetaceae bacterium | reverse complement strand
GCAGGCTTGGCAGGGAAAAATCCATAGACCTTGTGTTAAAAAGCTCCAGGAAACTCATGGAAAAGCACCCGCAGCTCAAGATCCTTCTTGTTGGAGACGGCCCGCAGAAGAATGAGCTGAAAAAACTCGCCATTTCACTTGGCATGGAGAAATCCGTCATCTTCACCGGTTATCTTCAACCGGACACTATTCCGCTTGCATACAAGGCTTCGGATTATTTTATCACGGCCTCCACCACGGAGACTCAGGGGCTCTGCTCAGTAGAAGCAGCCGCATCGGGACTTCCAGTCATAGCAATAGAGGACTCAGCCCACAGGGATATTTTCGGAAATGACGGCGACGCTCTTTTCTTTTCAAACGGGGAGGAACTTCCGCATGAATTAGACAGACTTCTGACCCTTCCACGTCTTGAACAGTCCATGCGTGAAAAATCGGTCAAGCTGTCCCACAGGTTTACAGTGGAAGAGTTTGGTAATCGGGTGAATGATTATTACAGCTGGATAAAGGAAGAATACCCCAGGGTTTCCTTTAAAAAAACCTGCAGGAAATAGCAGACCAAACATCTGATCAAACCCTGTATTTTCCTATCCGTTCCAATAAGTCTTGCGGCACAAATCCGCTGACTCTTGTTCCGTTTTCTTCTTCAGATATTTTTCCTATTGTCCCGGTGGTATAAAGCGCGGACAGAAGCGCTCCCTGGTCATAGGGAATTAGCAGCTCTACAGGGACCTGTATGTCAGAAAGCGCAGATTCAATGCCTGCCAAAAGCCCGGGAATTCCCTCACCGGTTTTTGCAGAAACAAGAAACTGGCCGTCCACAGGATGTATAGTGCTTCTTGCATTTTCACAGAGCGCGTCTGCCTTGTTCCAGACAAGCATCACACGCCTGTGCCCCTCGAACGAAGAGTCTAATTCCTTCTCAACAATCTCCCGCTGAATATGGGCCTGGGGATGCATGACATCGGCACAATGAAGAACAAGATCAGCCTCGCGGATTTCCTCGAACGTGGCCCGAAACGCCGCCACAAGATCATGCGGGAGTTTTTTTATTAATCCCACGGTATCTGAAAACAAAACCATCCTGCCTGAGGGAAGCTTGACTCTCCTTGTCGTTGGATCGAGTGTTGAAAACAGCCTGTTTTCTGCCAGGACTCCCGCGTCAGAAAGCCTGTTTAGCAGGGTGCTTTTTCCGGCATTCGTATAACCTACAATTGCAATGACTGGAATATTATTGCGCCTGCGCTTTTCACGTTGTTGTTCACGATGAAGACTGACCTGGGCGATTTCCTTCTTTAAATGAGCGATCTTTGTCCTTATCCTGCGCCTGTCAATCTCAAGCTGCGTTTCACCAGGACCACGCAACCCCACACCGCCACGCCTGCCACCCGCCTGCCGCGCCAGATGCGTCCACATACGCGTCAGACGCGGCAGCCTGTATTGATACTGTGCAAGCTGGACCTGGAGCTGCCCTTCCCTGGTCCTCGCGTGGCGTGCGAAAATGTCCAGGATAAGCGCAGTCCGGTCAAGTACCTGGAAATTATCGCCAAAGAAATTTTCCAGATTTTTCTGCTGAGATGGCTCAAGCTCTCCGTCAAAGATGACCGTACCGGCGCTGCAGGATGCAGCCTGCTGTCTTATTTCATCCAGCTTGCCATGCCCCAGAAGCATTGCGGGATTGACTGCGGAAAGACGTTGATATGCGCGGCCAGTTTCAACAAGCCCATCGGTTCTGGCAAGTTCAGATAATTCATCAAGTGAGTCTTCTATTGTCCAGGCGGAATTTTCGCCGGGGAGAGTCCATCCCACAAGGAAAGCACTTGCCGGAGAACCTTCAGGTAAAATCAGTTCATTAAGAGCCATGCAGGGAGTCATTCTACCTGAAAAAACAGAATACTGGAAGCATTTACACATGTACTTTTTTGTGAAAAAACCCTTTCCCCAATGCCATAAAAACCGTTATACTTCCTGAAAACCATTTCTTAAAACCGGAGCACAATACTGTTTAATTTTCTTAATAAACTTGATAAAAAGATCATTCTGGCAATCACATTCGCACTGATCATTGGCATAAGCGCCGCGGAATTATTGCTGGGAGAAAGCCTGAACTTTTCTATTTTTTACACTTTCCCGATCATTTTCTGTACCTGGTTTGCAGGTAATACAGCAGGATTTACCGCTTCTGGCATCTCGGTCATGCTATGGATTTCAATAGAAATTTTCAGGGGTACAACCTACCCGTCATATCTTGCCCCAGTCTGGGAAACCATGGTCCGCCTCGGTTACTTTCTCATCATAGTCTTTCTTCTGAAGGCATTAAAAAGACGCTTTTTTTTACTGGAAGAGATGTCCCTGACAGACCCGCTTACAGGAGCGCTTAATTCCCGCGGATTTATAAAAGCCATTGAAACGCAGACGGAAATGGCCCGCCGCAAT
>RPPD01000492.1 GCA_003818675.1 Spirochaetaceae bacterium | reverse complement strand
CTCAGGAAATGCCACAGCCTCAAATGTTCCCTCTTCATCCTCAAAGCTCAGGAAGATCATGTCTTTGTGTCCGCTTGTACGCACTTCTTTTGCCGCGGCCAGCATGCCAGCTATGCTGATTCTCATGTCCCTGTAAGCAGGAATCATGCGGGAGGAAATGCGCGGTATCTCCCGCATGCGACGCGATAAGGCCATGATCCTCGGCTCAAACACAGCTACGGGGTGCCTGCTTGCCAGAAGCCCAAGATACGTAACTTCATCCGAAAGCTTCTGTTGCCAGGAATAATCTCCCAGGGCTTTGGGGATTTCCGGCGGAAAAATCAGCCCTGAAAAGCGGTCATGCTGGGCAGCAAGCCAGAAGAGCGCGGGACGGAAAAGGCCGCAAGACAGACTGTCAAGGGCGCCGGCACGTATGAGCACACGCAAGTCAGAATACGCTGGTTTTGTCCTGTTAAGAAAATCCAGGAAATCCACGAAGGGCCCATGCTTTTCACGTTCCTCCACAAGCAGGACAAGAAATCCCCGCCTTATACCCACAAGCTGTCCAAGTCCTGTCCGCATGCCACCCTCTTCGGGCAAATACTCCAGGCCGCTTTTGGCAACATCCGGTCCAAGCACAGCGATACCCATCCGCCTCGTCTCATTGATGTATGTCTGCCTGGTGTAAAAACCCCCGCCGTTGTTTATGACTGATGTCATGAACTCCAGCGGATAGTGAAGCTTCAGGTACGCACACCGGTATGAGACCTGTGCATACGAGGCGCTGTGCGCCTTGCAGAAGGAATACCCGTCAAACGACATGACCATCTCCCAGACCACGCGTATCTCCTCTTCTGAAAGCCCGGTCCTGCGCGCCCCGTCAAAAAACCGGTTTTGAAAAAGCTTCAAGCCCTCCCTTCCAGCTTTTTTGGAAAGCACCTTCCGCAGTTTGTCCGCCTCTTCCGCGGAAAATCCCGCGGCTGCTATAGCCACCCTGGAGACATCCTCCTGGTAGACCATGATCCCGCAGGTCTCCCGCAAGGTCTTCTCCACACGCGGGTGCAGACGCTTCCATTTCTTTCCATGAAGCCTTTTCACAAATTCTTCTATGTACCGATTGGCCGCAGGCCTTATGATGGATGAAGCGATGACAAGCCTTTGGAAATCCGCCAGCCTCATCTTCTGTAAAAGCTGCCTTGTAGCGGGCGATTCTATGTAAAAAACACCGATTGTCTCCCCGCGTTCAAGGAACTCCTGCGTGTCAGTGTCCTCCAAAGGGTCAAATCTGCGCCAGCTTATGCCCGCGTTATGGCGGACATTCACAAGCCGTATTGCATCGCGCAGCACACCAAGAGAGCGGTTGCCAAGCAGGTCAATCTTGACCAGGCCTGCTGCCTCGGCCGCGTCCTTTTCCCACGCTATCACAGGCCAGCCTGACTGCGACACCTGCAAATGGGTGTAACAGAAAACAGGACGCGGCGTGATTACAACTCCGCCGGGATGCGTGCCGATGTAACGGGGAATGCCCCGCAGCCTTTCCGCTGCAGCCAGCAGGTGGTGCGGGATCTGGCCATGCCGGCCTGTTGTGAAGAAACTGACCAACCGTCCTATCTCCTGTTCCGGGAAACCCAGAGCCTTGGCAGGCTCACGGAGAGATGAACGCGGCCCAAAGGTCACGTGGTCAGCCACCATGCCCGCGTGGCCCGCGTAGCGTGTAAACACATATGAGAGCGCCTTTTCCCGCTCGTCCCAGGGAAAATCCACGTCAATGTCCGGAGGATCCTTTCTGCCGTGGTTTAGAAAGCGCTCGAAAAAAAGGTTATATCGGAGCGGATCCACATGCGTGATTCCAAGAAGGTAAGAGACGATGCTTGCGGCCGCACTCCCACGACCAGTCGTGCGCGGACAGCGGGAGACGATGTCATGCACCACGAGAAAATAACCGGAAAATCCCTTCTCCCTGATAATGGAGAGTTCATAAGAAAGCCTCTCGCTGATTTTCCGCCCCTGTTTCAATGCAAGATCTGCACCTGCAAGCCTGATGCCATACCGTTTTTCCGCACCTCGCCTGCAAAGATTGTCAAGTTTTCTGAAGGATTCCTCCTCAGGCATGTTGTCAAAAAGAGGGAATACTGCCCGTGAAGACAGCAGGTCAGCATAGTCTGTCTTTTGTACAAGCGTGGATAGATAATAAAGTGCCTCCGGGATTGCACTATAAAACGAGGCGATTGCCCCTGCCGCAGGAATCATGGCAACACAGGAACGGGTTTCCTGCTGTCCAAGGCGTTCAAGCGGGACACAGAGATCTATGGCGCGCATGAGCCTTACCATATGCGCGTCATCTTCCGAGATGACATTTCCGCCTGGCATGGCGATCAGGGGGATTTTGTACTTCCTGGCCCAGACAACAGACGCGCTGAAAGGTTTACCGAAGGGAATCATCACCGCCAGGTT
>RPPD01000491.1 GCA_003818675.1 Spirochaetaceae bacterium | reverse complement strand
GCAATCGCCGTTTAATGCGGATAATCTCCGCCAGACATCATTTGCCATGCTTGAAGTCATGCCGATTGTTGAAGAAGGAGAAGGAATTGAACTCAAGGAAGAAGATCTGGAGTGGGATTTTTACCGTGCGGGCGGCAAAGGCGGGCAAAATGTAAATAAAGTTTCAACGGCAGTACGCCTCAAGCATAAACCGACAGGCATTATTGTTGCCAGTCAGGCACAGCGGTACCAAGGGCAAAACCGCGAATATGCCCTGAAGATCCTTCAGGCAAAATTGTGGGCATTACAGGAAGAAAAGTTGCAGCAGGAGCAGGATAAAATGAAAGGGGCATATAAGACACCGGGATGGGGGAACCAGATACGTTCTTACGTACTGCACCCGTATCATATGGTGAAGGATTTGCGTACAGGGTACGAGACGGGAAATACTAATCGTGTGCTGGACGGGGATATTGAGGATTTTATCGTCGCATACTTGAAAAAAGTCGCATAAGAGTCGATAATGGACTGACTAGGAAGTATAGACCATATGGAAAACATATCAACTCAGTCTCAAAAAGTGAAGGGAGAGATTGTTCAGCCAATTGAACAACCTGATGAAAAAACAATGAAAAAAAATTCTAAAATTATTTATGCTGTATATGGACTCATTATTCTTCTTGGGCTTGGCACCGGATATTTATTGTCCACAAAGACCAGGGCGGGCGGAATTGTATCCAAACAGTCACCATCAGTCATTAAAACAGATAAAGTTGCAGGAAGCACAGACGAAGTATTTAAAGATTCCGCAGAAGGAGTCGTCGAAAAGGGAGGGCTAAACGGAGAAGGCTCACATAAGCTGGTCCGTGAAGGCGGTCCGTCACAAACTGCATATCTGGTTTCCTCTATTGTTGATCTGGATGAATATGTCGGGAAAACAGTCAGGATCTGGGGACAGACAATGGCAGCAAAAGAAGTACCATGGCTTATGGACGTCGGTAAAGTAGAAAATCTTTCGGAATGATTCGATTTGAAAATGTCACAAAGCATTTTTCCGGACGCGACGATGCCCTGTCCGACGTAACCGTTGAAATACAAGACGGTGAGTTTGTTTTTCTTATCGGTCCATCGGGCGCCGGCAAAACAACGTTCCTCCGGCTTCTTATCCGCGAACTTCTTCCGACCAAAGGAACGATCCATGTTGACCATTGGAACGTCAACACCATCCCTTCCGTTGATGTGTACAAGCTGCGCCGTCGCGTGGGAACTGTATTTCAGGATTTTAAACTCCTCCAAGACAGGACGGTATACGAAAATGTAGCCCTCGGGCTTGAGATACTCGGGAAAAAGGAACCGGAACTTGTGACACGGGTATCTGATGTACTTGAGCTTGTTGGGCTTATAGACAAAAAAAATAGTTTTCCCCGTGAATTGTCAGCCGGCGAAATGCAGCGGACGGGCATAGCCCGTGCGATAGTCGGCGGACCGAATATTCTCCTTGCAGATGAGCCGACCGGAAATCTGGACCCTGCAACGTCAAATGATATATTAGACATATTACGGGAAATCCAGAAAATCGGCACCACGGTTATCATGGCAACGCACAATGCAAATATCGTAAATGACCTTCGAAAGCGGACAATAGCACTCTTGGACGGACGGATTGTCAGCGATGAAGCAAAAGGCGGATATCACATGCCGGTAAAGCAGAAAGGAAAAAAGGATCATGCAAATACTACATAGCACATGGAATCATATGCGCCGGAGTCCGTACCAGACGCTTGCAGCTGTGGTTACGATGTTCGTGACAATGCTTCTTGCGGGATTTTTCTTCTTGGCGTCTGCAGGATCATCACTGACACTCGGGTATTTCGAAAGCAAACCGCAAATTACCGTGTTTTTTACGGATACGGCAACGTCCGCGGATGCGGAGTCATTGAAAAAAACACTGGATGGGACAGGAAAAGTGTCTTCTATGAAATATGTCTCCAAGGATGATGCCTTGGTAATTTATAAAGAACAAAACAAAAACGATCCGCTTCTTCTTGAGATGGTTACTGCCGACATTCTTCCTGCTTCACTTGAAGTGTCAGCGAAAGATCCGACATTCCTTCATGAGCTTGAACCGGTAATCAAAGCAACAGCAGGTGTTGAAGAAGTCGTATTCCAGAAAGATGTTGTTGATACCCTTCTTGCATGGACAAATGCAGTGAGATGGGTAGGAGGGATACTTGTGGGACTATTCGCTATTAATTCCATTCTCATTGTCATGACGGTCATCGGTATGAAAATAGCTCTCAAAAGAGAAGAAATAGAAATTCTTAATCTGGTTGGAGCATCACCGTGGTATATCCGGCTGCCGTTTATCGTAGAAGGCGGAATTTACGGGCTTGCAGGTGCTTTTGTTTCATGGATAATCATTTCCATACTTCTTATTGCACTTCAGCCGTTTAT
>RPPD01000490.1 GCA_003818675.1 Spirochaetaceae bacterium | reverse complement strand
GGACCAGGTGATGGATAAACTGCTGAAAGAGTATGAAATATTCAGCGAAAAAGCGGTCCAGATTGATGACCTGACGGTGATCGTCATCGAGGTACAATAATCTTATGCAAAAAAAACACCAGACGGATCCGGGTACGGGAACCGCGATCCTGTCTGATGTTCTGATGATGAAAAAAAGTAACATGTAAAAAAAAGTGGTACCTCTTCCCTCCTTAAAAAAAAGAGGTGCTTATGCAGAATAGGCCAGCCAATTCTCCCTGGCCTATTCTTTTTTTTACCTTTAACCCATTATTTGCTTGTGCCGCTTTTAGCAGCCCGGATTTTCTCCTTGGTGCGTTCTGCGCGCCGCTTTCTCCTGCGGTCAAGTTCCTTGGCGCGCTCATGTTTCTTGTGTTTTGCCATTTTTCCTCCTTCCAGAAAAATTAAACAGGTTCTGTTTTTAAAAAAGCAAAGTGTGGAGTTTCGATGTATTTTTTGTTTTGGTAAAAAACATCGAAACTCCGTGGTTACTTGAAAACCACAGTTGTTCCGCTAAATTGGGGTTTTCAAGTAACCATAATTATAGCAAAAACCGGCTTAATGCTCAACCGGGTGGTAATTCACTCCCCATCGGGTTTGATCGCCGCGAGTCTTTTAAAAAGCGCGTCCCGGTCAATTTCAACAGGAATAACAATGGATTCCCCCGAGCGCAGCAGGAACAGGTGTGCCTCAGGCATTTGTCCTGTCAGTTCAAGGATAGCCTCGGCATACAAGGACATTTGAGCCTGGTAATATAAGGGATCCAGTTGCCGGTCTGTTTTGAAATCGATCAGGAAGGTCTGGTTCTGATGAATTAAAAAAAGGTCGATGACACCGTCAATAAAGAACATTTTGCCGGATGAGTCAAAACGCATGAGGAAGGGATATTCAGAATGAAGCTTCCCGGCTTCATTTACAATACAACCCCATTTGGAGGCAAAAAAGTTATTCACGAGTTCTACTCCACCGCGGACAAGTTCTTCTAAAACACGGGGTTGCCAGGCAGCCTGAAGGCTGATCGGAAGGCACTCGGTTATCATATTAATGGGTGTGTCTATTGAAATACTCTTTAAAAGCCGTTCGTGGAGAATGAAGTGTGTGAGGGTTCCAAATCTCCTGTGGTCTTCTTCCAGATACAGCCTGGAATCCGCAGAAATCCTGGGCAGTTCGAGAAAATTCTGCTGTGAGTCCTGTGAGTTCCTTTGTTTTAATGCTGCATATTCCATGTTGATCCTGGAAACAGGGAATTCCAGTGTATTTTCGTGGCGGCTTACAATGGGGGCAGATTCATAAAAGTGTCTGGCCGCCTTCATGTCCATGGACTTTATCGGGATTGCCAAATTATCAAGGTCATCACGGTCAAATGTTTCCATGCCGTGTATTGAAAACGTAAAACCGTCTCTTGCAGTGGAAAAGCAGGCAGTGGCATGGGATTTATCCGTGGTATCAGGCAGGGGGCTTTCTGCGTTAAAACCCAGGGATGAGAGCAGCATTGTGAGCATGCATGAATTGCTCTTCCTGTTTCGGCTGCTCCTTATTCCTGAAAGGATAAGATGCGATTTTGCGCGTGTTAAAGATACATAAAGGAGGCGCTTGAGTTCCGCCAGTTTTCTGTTGTTCTCTTCTTCACGGGTAATCCTGTACAAATAGTTGCATCCTCCCACAGACACAGTAACCTTATGTCTGTCTGAGAAGGCAAATGCAGGATCTTTGGGTTCATTTCGGCCGATATTGCCCATGTTTGGAATTATCACAACAGGAAACTCGAGGCCTTTTGCGCGGTGAATACTCATGACCTGAACGCTGTCTGAATCATCGTGGATTATGTCTATGTCATCAAGCTTCTCGTATTTCCCGAGGTTCTTCCTTGCCATGGACAGAAATTCGGCCATGGTTTGTCCGCTTTTGTCCGCCTTGCGCGCGAGTTCAAAAAAATAGTCGTAATATTCAAGAAATGTGTGGTGGCGCGGATTTTTGAGAATGTAATACCTGTATCCGAACCTGTACCATGCATCCGCAACGAGTCTGGCAATAGGAACACGGTCTGCCTGTGAGCGGAAATATTCATATAGACTTCGACCGCAATCAAACCTTTCCCCGTCTTCCCCTGCAGGTTGCGGCCCGGTAAATGGCTCCAGTCCGGACCTCATTATCTCAAAAAACGCCGTATCAGACACATTGACAAAAGGGCTTCTTAAAAGCGAGGCATAGGCAACGCGGTCTTGCGGGTACAGGGCACATTGGAAAAGTGAGTACAGGTCGTTAACTGGTGCCTCCAGAAAAAGGCTGCGCAAACCCTGGGTGGTATAGGGGATACCAAAGACGCGAAACATCCTTTCCATGATGATCTGGTTGCCCGTGGAACGCATGAGTACTGCGCAGTCACAAAAACGCGCAGGGGCAATTCCATCATCATGCGGAAT
>RPPD01000489.1 GCA_003818675.1 Spirochaetaceae bacterium | reverse complement strand
GGTGGGTACCATTTTGAGCCAGATCTTCCCCGTACCGAGAACCGCGGCCATTTCTGTATACCCTATTCCTGTCGCAAGCGCACCAACTGCACCATATGTAACCGTATGAGAATCAGTCCCGAGAACGATGTCCCCGGGCATCACATATCCGAGTTCATGCATGAGCTGGTGGCAGACTCCATCTGTTCGATGCACCCGCGTTATACCCTGTTCTCTGGCAAACTCCTCTGCTGCGCGATGATGGCGCAGGTCATCGGGAAATGTCGCGGGCACGATGTGATCGTGCACAAACACAACCTTGTCAGGATTAAAAACATTGCCAAATCCCATCTCGCGAAACTTGCCTGTGACAAACGGGGCAAAAAAATCATGTATCATGAGTCTGTCCGGTTCAACCTCCACGATTTCACCCATGTCAAGCTGTGATTTATGCACATGCGCATGAATATGCGCACAGAGTATTTTTTCATAGAGTGTCTGTTTCATGTATTTCCTCCGGCATCCAAACCACTCTTCCCGCGTGCATTCAGCTGTTTGTAATAATTTACAAGACCTCCTGCTTCCAGCATTGCCAGGAGGTTTTCAGGAATCCTGTTTTTTCTCAAGTCAATGGAGATCATCTTGCCCTCGGTTGCCGTGTCGCAGAGCTGCGGACTCTGGACAACCAGAAGGCCATTGTTCATTGCATTCCTGTAAAATATGCGCGCAAAACTTTTGGCCACGACAGCCACAAATCCGAGTTCCTTCAATATTTCAGGAGCCTGTTCCCGTGAAGAGCCGCAGCCAAAGTTTTTCCCGGCCACCATGATGTCCCCGGGCCTGACAATCTTAACGAGATCAGGCCGCAAAGGCGAAAACGCAAACTGGCACATTTCTTTTATCGATGGCAAAGTCATGTACTGCGTGGGGATGATTATATCAGTGTCAATGTTATCGCCGAGTTTTATTACCCGGCCGGTAATTTCAGTTTTCATTTTGTCACCTCAATAAATAAGAACCCTATCGTGGAGTTTGAGCATGCTCAAACTCCCAGCCCAACGAACGAAGGTGAGTTGGGCCCAGGATAATTATTTTGGATCCCCATTATGCCGATCTTCTTAGCTTGTCAATCCTGTAAATCCTGTCATATATTATTCTCTCCATCCGCGTGGATCAACAATGTATCCGGCCACAGCGCTCGCCGCGACAGTTTCCGCTGATCCCAGATACACAGACGAGTCACGGCTGCCCGCCCTGCCCCTGAAGTTCCTGGTGCCTGTCGATATCATCACCTCGCCGGGACCGAGTACACCCTGGCAGGCTCCCCAGCAGACAGAACAGTTCGGGTTCATGACCATGGCCCCGGCTGCGAGGAATATATCAATCAAGCCCTCATCAAGCGCCTTAGACATTATTGTTCGCGAGGCAGGCGTTATTATGAGTTTTACATCTGGATTTACTCTGCGCCCTTTGAGAATATTAGCCGCACGCCGCAGTGCGCCTATCCTGCCCGCACTGCAACTTCCAACAAACGCCTCGTGTATGTGTATTTTTTCTTTTTCACAATCAGATGCGGCCACCCCCTGGTGGACAAAGTGCGGACGAGCTGCCATGGGTACGAGACTGCCAAGATCAACATCCAGGTTTGCCGCATACCTCGCGTCTGGATCAGCCGCAAGCGATACTCCAGCGTCATCCGGTCTGCCTGCATCCGCCAGATATTTCATTGTAACTTCATCTGCCTCGATCACCGCGCTCTTTACCCCAGCCTCTACGGCCATGGCGCACATGGTCATGCGTTCATCAAAAGGGATATTTGCAAGGCCGCTTCCAGAAAACTCCATAGCCATATAAAGTGCGCCCGAGCTTCCAGTCCGGGATATTATGTGAAGCATCAGATCCCGGCCGTCTGTGCCGGCAGAAAAAGTACCTGTGATATTTACACGAAGCGTCTCAGGCACGCGCAGCCAGATGCTGCCGGTCACGAGCGCTCCGACAAAATCAGTGGAACCGACTCCGGACGCGAACGAGCCAAACGCGCCTGAAGCAGGCGTGTGTGAATCTGCTCCTATTACAATATCCCCCGGTTTTACGTAGTACTCTGCGAGAATTTCATGACAGACACCCTCTCCATCGTGAAGCGCAAGTCCATGCTCACGGGCGAATGCGCGCATCATGTTCTGGACATGCGCTGTGGCCACGCTTTCCGCTGGTACATTGTGATCAATCACGCACACCACTTTTTCAGGATGTGCCACTTTTGGGTTTCTCACCTTGTTTCTAAAAATATCGATACTCACGTGTGTTGTCGCGTCATTGGTCATGAGCAAGTCCACCGGAACTGTAATGATTTCACCTGGTGCAATAGTTGGTTTCCCGGCTGCGCGAGCCAGTATTTTCTCAGTCAATGTCATGGGACTATGTGGCACAATTTTATTTTTATCAACGTGCGCTCTTTTCCTTGTT
>RPPD01000488.1 GCA_003818675.1 Spirochaetaceae bacterium | reverse complement strand
TTGGAAGACCATTTCCCCTTTATCAGAAAGAGATCAATTATCTGGCGGATGTCTTTCTTGAGATAGTCCAGAAGAAAGGCTTTGAGATAGTTAAGCGGCTGTACAAAGATAAAGCCGCCAAGCATCTTTTTGGCAAAAGGGACATTGGCCTTTTCAGTGTAATTTTTCAGGCGGGATACACTGGCTGTGCCAAATATCAGCTGCGTAAGCTCATCTACCTTGGAAGTGTGCTTTTCCTTGGATATCTTCTGTATGGAGAGCTCTGTCTGGGTTTTCAGCTTTGAGAGGTATGATTCCACTATCTTTTCCGATTTGTCGTGTGGAGTGACCTTGTGGTATGGATCCTTCTCTATATACTGGACCATGTACAACAGGACGCGGCTGCGTTTGAGTTCGCGGATTCTCACCAGAATTTTTTTCCAGCTTGGGAGTGGAATAATGTCCACGTTGCGGTATTCCTTGAGGATATCCAGTACCTTTGTCCATTCCTCGCTTTCTTCTATTGAAGAAATAATATCCACGAATTCCTTGAGGTCTTCAGAAACGTATTCACTGTTGATGGCCTCAAATTTCGGGGTGTAATAAAAGTTGCCCTCAGGCAGGGAGGAATCAAATTTCTTAAGCATGAAGTAATAGTCAAAATGGATGAGATCTACGAGGGCTGTGAGCAGGCCATAAGTGTGATTGATCTGGCGGACGCGATCAATGTCAAAACAGGACATGAATCCAACAAGTTCGTCCTTCAGCTGTGTTGCCAATTCTTTAAGCGGCATCTTTTCTGCACGCGTGCGTATTGCTTCTTCAGTCAGGCGTTCACGTGCATTAAGGGTTTCCTTTGGAAGGGTGTTCTCTATTATAATCTGTTTTAAAACCCCGGAGTAATCCGCGTATTTGACCAGAGCCTGGGCAGGGCCCATGATACGGTAGAACTCATAGAAATATTTGGCAAGCGCGGGCTCAACGGTTTCCGAACGGGTCTTGTAGAATTTAAACCTCTGTTTGCGAAGCAGCTTGGCGATTTCGTGGAGAAGATGCTTTTTTTCCTGTTCCGGGTCGCCTGCGCCAAGCAAAAAGCCGAAGATTTTTCTGAAAAAGGAAACTTGCCTGGCTGGCTCTTCAACTTGTGGCAGTTGAGGCTCTTTTTCCTGGGGAATGCCGCTCTCGTCTATTTCCATGCCTAAATGGTATTTTAAAAAATCCTGCCTGTCAATTAAACTTTTAAAAAACGGCAGGTTTTATTATGCGGAAGGGAAACCTCTTGAGGGGTTTGGTGCGGCTGGTGTTGATTTAAAGCCCTGATTTTGGTATTCTATATTGATGAAACTGCGTTTGACCGGATTTTCCATATTCCTGTTATCCCTCTTCCACTAGCCGGCCTTTATCTCCTTAAAAACCGCAATAGCTGTGCTATAAAATCCGGAAATCTGACCTGCAAGGAGTAAATCAATGAAAATGCACGAAAAACTTGAAAAAATATCCGCGCGCTACAAGGAGCTTGAAGAGCAGAGCGCTGACCCCATGACGCTCAAGGACAAAGCGAAATACAAGGCAGTCATGCAGGAGTATTCCGAGATCGGAGAGACAGTCGCAGCATACCGAAAGATTGTAAAGCTCGAGGAGGATCTGGCTTCTACGCGCAAGCTCGCTGGTGAGGCGGGGGATCCGGAGATGAAGGCCTTGGCCGAGGAGGATCTTGCCTCCCTCCAGACCGCTTACGCTGCATTGCTTGAGGAAATCAAGGTTATGCTCATCCCCAAGGATCCGCTTGACTCAAAAAATATTATAATGGAAATCAGGGCGGGTACAGGCGGCGATGAGGCTGCCTTATTTGCCGCAGACCTTTACAGAATGTACCAGAAATACGCGGATGCCCAGGGCTGGAAGACTGAAATCATCTCTGCGCATTCGACTGGCATCGGTGGTTTCAAGGAAATCATCTTTTCCATACAGGGAAAGAGCGTCTACGCAGCTCTAAGGTGGGAGAGTGGTGCGCACAGGGTGCAGCGTGTGCCTGTGACAGAGTCTGGCGGCAGAATCCATACCTCGGCGGTCACAGTGGCTGTACTCCCCGAAGCCGAGGAAACTGACATAGAAATCAGGAACGAGGACCTGCGCATTGACGTATTCCGCTCTGGCGGACCAGGCGGACAGAGCGTGAACACTACGGACTCAGCGGTTCGCGTCACCCATATTCCCACTGGCGTTGTGGTGATCTGTCAGGATGAAAAATCCCAGCTTAAAAACAAGGCCAAGGCACTCCGGGTCCTGCGCGCCCGTCTTTATGAAGCAGAGGAAGAAAAGAAACAGCAGGAGCGGCGCGAGGAACGGCGGAGCCAGATCGGCACAGGAGACCGCTCCGAGCGCATCCGCACCTACAACTATCCCCAGAATCGGATAACAGACCACAGGATAAACCTGACCCTTTACATGCTTGAGATTGTGATGG
>RPPD01000487.1 GCA_003818675.1 Spirochaetaceae bacterium | reverse complement strand
GAGTTCACCAAGAGCACAGCAGAGGATGTAACAAACCAGTGGGATGTGAGAGTTCTGCTTGACGGACAGGAACCCCAGGCCAAGGTTGGAGAGAACAATGGCAACAATACATTCATCATGAAATTTGATGAACGAGGACGGGTGCTTTCTGTAACAGACTCTGCAGGGCAGACACTTGGAGAAGGTGATATAAACGTAAATATACAACACGACATTCCTGGAGCACAAAGGCTCAATTTTGCGTTGAAACTTGGTACATCAGGACAGCTTAATGGCGTCACCCAGGAAGCCAATACAACCACAACAAAGGCCCGCGAGCAGGATGGATATACCCTGGGTTATCTGGAAGATTTTCAGATTGACGAATCCGGCGTAATCACTGGCGTGTACTCAAATGGAGTACGCCGTGAACTTGGACAGATGGCGCTTGCAACATTTACAAATCCGAGCGGTCTTGAGAAGGCTGGAGAAACCAACTTCGTGGTTTCAAACAACTCCGGAGCTGCAATAGTGGGAGCATCAGGAACCGAAGGGAAGGGAACGATAAAGTCAGGAACTCTTGAAATGAGCAACGTTGACCTGACAGAACAGTTTGTTGACATGATTGTCACACAGCGCGGTTTCCAGGCCAATTCAAGGTCAATAACGACCTCGGACCAGATGCTGCAGGAGATCTTATCACTTAAGCGGTAATCCGTTATAATACGGGAGAGATAGGCCATGGTTGAAGTGACAAGACTTGACGGAATTACGTATTACTTGAACCCGCACCAGATTGAGTATGTGGAGAGCAATCCCGATACAACCATCGTGATGCTTTCCGGGAAACGGTTGGTTATCAAGGAAGACTTCAATACGCTTTTCAAGAGGATTGTAGCTTACCGGAAACTGATAGGTGCATTTAAGAACGAGGAATGACTGATGGAGGCGCGCCAAAAATGGTTGTCAGCGACGCACGGTATGTTTACATTTACAAGAGGTGAGTTATGGGAGACCAGGAACGTTTTTTGGAAGAAGAAGAAGGAAGCGGTCAGGGCGATGAAATAGAAGTAGGGAAAAAGGTAGGTTTTTTACCAGCCTTTATCCTGAAGATTCTGAAATGGGTGGCCATTGTGGTGGGAATACTCCTGCTCGTGGTCATTGTAGTAGTTATTCTTTTTAACCAGCTATCAAGCAAAAGCAGTGCTTATACTGGAGATATTGCCGTTGGCATGGAAGTCATGCCACCGGAGGAAATCCTGCAGTATTTCGGCAACATAGCTGAAGTACGAGGACAGACTGCTGACAAACCACCGCAGCTTTTTACAGCAAAAGTTGACATCGGCTATGAAAAAGAAAATAATGCCCTTACAACAGAATTAAATGATCGCGCTCCGCGCATCCATAACATCATCCTCATCTATCTTTCCAGAAAGCAGGCAGTCGATCTGCATATGCGCGATGAACAACTGCAGCAGGAACTTGTAAGAGAAGTAAACCGAATTTTGCGCAATGGCAAAATAAAGACCCTTCTTTTCAGGGAATTGCAGACCTTCCAGAGTTAAATGGGTACTTTGATATTTGGAACATTTGGGACACCTATTGTGCAAGAGAGATATTTGCAATACTCTGCTAAGGGAAGATATAAAAACTGCCGATGTTGCAAATAAGGGTCTGAAATTGAGAGGGAGGGTATGACAGAAGTACTGTCGCAGGATGAAATAGATCAACTGTTGTCCGCCATTTCTTCTGGCGAAGTTGAAACGCCTGAAACCCAGGCGATGCCCGCCCAGCGGAACATCAAGATCTATGATTTCAAGAGGCCGGACAAGTTTTCAAAAGACCAGATACGCACGGTCTCAATCATGCATGAAACTTTTGCCCGACTGACAACCACATCGCTTTCAGCCAATTTGCGCAGTCTCGTACATGTCCATGTGGCGTCCGTAGACCAGCTTACATATGAGGAATTCATTCGATCAATTCCAAATCCAACAACACTTGCTATTATAAACATGGACCCATTAAAGGGTTCGGCAATACTTGAAATAGACCCGTCGGTCACATTTTCAATAATTGACCGCCTTTTTGGCGGCAAGGGCGAAGAGACAAAACTGTCAAGGGATTTGACAGACATAGAATCCTCTGTTATGGAAGGAATAATTGTCAGGATACTTGGAAACATGCGTGAAGCATGGAGCACGGTTATTGACCTTCGTCCCCGCCTTGGACAGATTGACACCAATCCACAGTTCGCGCAGATTGTTCCTCCGACTGAAATGGTTGTTCTGGTAACCCTTGAAACAAAGGTAGGCGATGTAGACGGGCTCATGAACTTCTGCATACCCTATCTTACAATTGAGCCGATAATTTCAAAGTTGTCCGCCCAATATTGGTATTCTTCTGTAAGACGCGGCACAACGACAGAGAACCTGAATATACTCCGTGAAAGGCTGGAATCAGCCAGCGTAAACCT
>RPPD01000486.1 GCA_003818675.1 Spirochaetaceae bacterium | reverse complement strand
CTTCAGTCTGGGCATATCCGAGTGAGAGTGTGAAAAGGAGCTCTTGCTGTATTCTCTTGAGGTACGCTACAAGCGGTTCCTGGAGGAATTTTCCGGCCTGTCAGACCGCATCCCCCAATACCATATCGCATCCTTCCTGGGTGTCACCGACGTGGCCCTTTCACGCATCCGCGGCAAAAGATCTTAACCCATGTTAATGAAATCCCTGTAAAATATGCCTATTATTCATCTCATGAACGCAATCTGGCTTATCCCCGTCTTCTTCTTCATCCATGAGCTCGAGGAATGGAACATACTCGGGTGGTATAAAAAGTATTTCATCAACCTTCCAGGCTCGACTGATAACAGTATTCATGTCAGGTTTCATACTCACCAATACTGTCCAGCACGTGATCCAGTCATTACAGTTCAGGGCATACGCACCAGGACTTGTAACCGCCATCCTTTGCAGCATGGTATGCCTCCTGGTCAATATCCTGCTTGTTTGCAGTGGAGAAATATTTGTCCCATACTACATCCTTTGCGTTCTTGGAATACCAACAATACTGAAAACAATAAAGATGAAGAATGAAATGACCCCGGAGGTACGGAGAATACATGAATTCTTTATCGGGATGGAAAAAGCCCTGCACTCCAGCAAATGATAAAGAGGAAGGTTTAACGCTGATTACGCGAATTGACGTGAATAAGCGCAATATAAAAACCGGCGGGTACAGCCAGGGCGGGGCCCGGCATGGACCACGCGCGACTTGATATTGTAAAAAACAGGTAAAATGACTATACTAAACATGAGGTGAAGATATGAAAAAATATCAATTTACCGCGGTGATTGAAAAAGAAGACAATATGTACGTGGGACTCTGTCCCGAACTAGATATTGCAAGCCAGGGAGCCACTGTCGAGGGGGCCAGGCTGAACCTGCAGGAGGCGGTTGAGTTGTTTTTTGAAACTGCATCACAACAGGAAATCAGTGAACGTCTGCATGGTGAAGTCTATATTACACGCCTGGAGATCCCTGTTGGCTAAACTCCCTCATTTATCCGGTGCAGAAGTTTGTAAAATACTTGCTGATCATGGATTTGAAAAAGTACGTCAAAAAGGCAGCCATATTGTCATGCAAAAAAAAGAAAGCAATACTACAATCACCGTTCCTGTACCAAATCATGATGAAATAGTAACTGGTACGCTTATGTCGGTAATCAGACAGTCTAAATTGCTAAAATCTGATTTTGAATAAGTGGCTGAGGGGATGATGTATGAAGAAAGCATTATTCGCACTATTATCGATTCTATCCATCGCAAGCTGCAATAGAGTGTCTCCCGCAGACCTGTATCAAAAATACATGAACATGAGGCCCCCTGACTCCATTTCTGAAATTACCGTTCACGGTGAAAGCTCCTTTCTGTCATTGGATTTATATTTTGAATACAAGGCGGAACCGGAGTATTTTTTCATGCTCTCAGGGCAAAAGGATTTTATTGAAGAGCATAAAATGAACCGTCCAATTACAAGGCAGAAGAATATTGACCAATTGACCGAACGATATTTTGGCATTATCTACCCATACGTCCATTCAATTGCATATAACACGGTGACTAAAAAAGTCCGTCATGAAGTGGACAAATATCTGCTTGATTGATGCCTTGCCGACCAGGGTTAACCGTCGAAGAAGAGAAAGGTTTACCGCGAAGATGATATGTTTTACTAAAAGCCAGAGGTGAGCTATCCTTGGTCTGACGGGACCCGGGAGCCGGTGGCAGGCCGGTCGCGTAAGTGAGGCAATTGACCTCGTCGCGAAGATTAGTTTTAGCCGGCCATCGTAAACCAAGATGAGGAGTGCCGCTGGAGCGGCACTACCTCGAGTGGGAGTATACGATGCTGCTCGTACCTCAGGCAGCCTCCCGATCCCTATTTTAAAATAATGGGGGTGTTTATGGAAGCAGTCAAAGCACGATGGGTGGGAATTGATGTCGGCAAGGCATCAATGGTGGTCAGGATCATCAAGGAAGACGGCAAGGGAACAAAGGTCCTTCGGTGGAGCGGCAGGACAGATTCACGAGGGCGTAATAGTTTGAACAAGATTCTTAAACAGGCTGATGTGATCGGGATAGAAGCCGGAGAACCAGGATTCACAATTGCACGCGAGGTACGTGATAATGTCGGAGCCAAGGTGTTGGTCCTAAACCCTGGAAAACTTGCGGTGATTTACCGTTCGATGCGAAAGACTGATGCGGAAGGCGCATTGAAACTTGCCAGGCTTGTGATGCGCATCCCAGAAGAAGAACTTCCAGTTGTGAATATCCCGGGGGATGAAGAACGCAGACAGCGCGCGCTGGTATCACCAGCTTGATTCGCAAAGACATTTGTAATGCCAAGAAAAGGCTCGAAGCCTTGAATCTACTCGATGACAAGCCCGCTTATTACCGTCAGGAAGCTGAGCGCATTGAAAAAATGCT
>RPPD01000485.1 GCA_003818675.1 Spirochaetaceae bacterium | reverse complement strand
TCTTTCAAATGAGCAGAAGCCTTGATTACATCCTCGGCTATTTTTCCTGTTATCGGGTTGTAGTGATCAAATTCCATCTCAAAAGATGCTGTACCTGATGTTATTGCCTTGAGGTTTATGGAGTATTGGAGCAGCTCTGCCTGCGGAACCAGTGCCTTCACCGCAAGGATGCCGCCGCCGATTGGTTCCTGTCCCAAAACTTTACCACGCCTTGAGGAAATGTCCGAGAGGATGTCACCGAGATAGTTGTCGTCAACATAAACCGTAAGGCTCATGACAGGTTCAAGAAGAACGGGTTTTGCCTTTTCCAGTGCCGCCCTGAGCGCTCCCCTGGATGCGAGCTGGAACGCCAGATCAGAGGAATCGACAGGGTGTTCCTTGCCGTCCGTAACCTTGGCCTCGAGATCCACGACCGGATATCCGGCAAGAATCCCGTGTTCCATGCCCTCGTGAATGCCCTTTTCGACACCGGGTATGTAGTTCCTTGGAATGGATCCTCCGAAGATGGCGTTGACAAACTTGAAAACCTCTCCTCGTTTCAGGGGAGCGACCTCAAGGACCACCTTTGCGTACTGGCCGTGTCCGCCGGTCTGCTTCTTGTGCGTGTATTCTGCGCCAGCTGTGCCCTGGAGGGTTTCGCGGTAGGCGACCTTGGGGATGTGTGTTTCAAGCTCTATCTTCTGCTTTTCTTTTATTTTCTCAAGAATGATGTTGAGATGGAGCTCACCCGTGCAGGATACGACTGTTTCCTTTGTCTCTTTGTTGTAGGCTATGGAAAAGGTTAGGTCTTCCTCGGCTGCCCGGATCAAAAGCTGGTTGAGCTTGTCTTCATCCTTCTTGTTGACAGCGACAATGGCCACTGAGTGTACCGGCTGAGGCATGGCCAGTTTTTCAAAGGAGATGACCGAGTCGGCGCTGCAGAGCGTATCATTAGTTTCAGCCGATACAAGCTTGTGAAGAATGGCCACGTCACCGGCAACCAGCGAGTCAATTTCAATGTGCTTTTTACCGACAGCGGTAAAAAGTTTGCCTGATTTTTCCTTCTTGTCGCCACGGGCATTGATGAGTTCAGAGTCCGGAAGCAGTTTTCCGGAGATGACCTTGATGAAGCTCAGTTTTCCGGAGAATTGGTCAATACTTGTCTTGAAAACGAAAGCGGAAAAGGGTCCTTGTACAGCCATTTTTCTGACAATTTCTGCCTTGTGAGAATCTGTGGCCTTGAATTCTCCATCGGGAGAAGGCGCGGCATGGACGATAAAGTCAAGAAGGTTATGTATGCCGATGTTGTCAATGCCAGCACCTGAGCATACGGGAATGACCTTGTTGTTCAGGATTCCATTGCGAAGTCCATGGTCTATTTCTTCTTCTGTGAGATTTCCCTCTGCAAAAAACTTTTCTATGAGTTTGTCATCGCCCTCGGCTGCAGCCTCGACAAGGTTGTCCCTCATTTTCTTTGCATATTCCAGGAATTCTGCAGGGATTTCCTGTTGTGCGACCTTTTTACCATCAGGAGCTGTATAGGACTTCATCTGGAGAAGGTCAATGACGCCCTTGAAATCCTTTCCTTTGCCCATGGGGACAATAACCGGAACAAAGTTGACGCCAAATTTGGCAGAGAGGTCCGCAATGGTCTTGTCAAAATCAGCGTGTTCTTTCTCCATCTTGTTGACAAAAATCATCCTTGGATATCCGGTTTTGGAGAGCCTTCGCCAAATCTTGATTGTCTCTATCTGAACGCCCACTTCAGCACCTACGAGAATGCAGGCACACTCTGCTGCCCGGAGAGCAACAATTACCTCACCCACGAAATCTCCAACACCAGGGGTGTCAAAGACATTTATTTTGCAGTTGTTCCAGGCAAAACTGGAAAGGGATGTATGAATGGATATTTTGTGCGCAATTTCTTCATCTGTAAAGTCGCTTGTAGATTTTCCCGTTTCAACGAACTCGATCTTTGGAATCACCCCGCTGTTAAAAAGCATCTGTTCTGTCACGGTGGTTTTGCCGGTGCTGCCGTGACCGCACAAAACAATGTTTCTGATTGCCTGCGTATTTATACTCATGGGGTACTCCTTTTAGCGACTTTTTGGAGGTCTCTCGACGTGACCTGAAGCCTTCGGAAACCTTCCGTTGCAAGGTTACTATAAACTTCGACTTTTTATTTGTCAATAATTTGACAGCGAAAAAGTCCGGAAAGGATAAATATGGGATATTTATGGGTTATGATTTTTCTATATTGGCGATGCAGTTTTTTAGGGCAAGGCTTGCTGATAATGGAAGCGTAATCAGTTTGAGATGACTTGTTTGACCCTGTATGACCGATACAAGGCTCCTGGAAACACCTAAAGACTTGGCCATGAAGACTATAAGTTCCTTATTTGCCTTGCCCTTGTCAGGAGGCGCCTTGATTTTCATGACAATACGCTCGTCATGGATATGGCTGATTTTGTTGACAGGTTGGGATGGAAT